>CAZSET010000018.1:0-1743 GCA_964605915.1 uncultured candidatus Brocadiaceae bacterium
CCCACTCCAGGTCGCAGAAGCCGTGGTCGCTGCATATCATCAGCGTTGCGTCGTCGCCTAATACCTTGAGCACCTGGCCGAGGAAGTCATCCAGCTTCTTGTAGAAATCCCAGAAGAAGTCCGCGTTCTCGCCGCTGGCGTCCTGATCCTGCCACATGAAATGGTGGAGCCGGTCCGTGTCCATGACGTGCAGGAAGAAGAAGTCCCAAGGCTCGTCCTGCCCGAGCAGCGAGAGGGCCGTCTTGCGTCTCGCCTCGGTCACGCGTTTCAACGCTTCCCTGAACTGCCCCGGCGATTCGACCGCAAGCCCCGGATCAACGTCTATCTCGTACTTGAATCCCTTGAGCTGATCGAGCACGCCCGGGCTCGAAACGGCGCGCTCGTCCAGCTCCGGCGCCAGAAAGCCGCTCACCACGAACCCGTCCGACTTCGGCGCAGGATAGGTCATCGGGATGCTGAGGGCCGCGAACCGCTTGCCCGCCTTGGCAAGGCGGTCCAGCAGCGTCTCGCACTTCAGGTCTTCATACCCGGGGATGCTCATCTCGAAGTCCGGGCGCAGGTCGACGAAGCCGTAGACGCCGAACTCGGCCGGGTTCTTGCCCGTCAGGAAGGCGGCCCAGGCTACGTTGCTCACGGCGGGGTAGACGCTCGTGATTCTCTTGAAGGTGCCCCGCTCGGCCAACCTGTGCAGGTTGGGCATGACGCCCTGGTCCATCATCTTCTCTGCAAGGGAGAAAGGGAACCCGTCGAGCCCGATGCCGACGATGCGTCTGGACTTGCCGAAGCGGAAGATCATGGTTTTGCCTCTGAGGTTGGTTGCTCGTTCAGTCGCGGACGTGCGTCACGATGCCGCCGGCCACCACGTCCCGGCCCCGCACCAGCACAAAGCGTCCGAGTTCCTGCACGTCGTAGAAGGATTCCAGCACGACCGGCCCGGCCGTCTCGAGGACGAGCTCGCCCACTTCGGTTTCCTCCAGCCGTCCGGCGTCGGGCGGCAGGTGCTCGAGCGTGCCCGAGTCGACGCGCTCGCGAATGGCTGCCGCACGGCAGGGCCGCGCCTGCGTGGCGCATTTGAACGTAAGCGGCCAGTCCGCATTGCCCGGTTCGAGCGGCGTCGCGGAGAGCCAGAACACGCTCGCGCGGAACCGATCCGTCACGTTGGCTTTGCCGCCCTGCCCTTGTGAATCCGCCGGGCAGCCCACCTGCCCGCGCTCTGGCGGGCCGGCGTCGCACACGACGCCGATGCATTCCCCGGGTCCGGCCGTCTCCAGGTTCCCCCGGGCATACTGCCGGACGGACAGCACGGTCCGTACCTCGTCATCAGGCAGGAAACGCAGACGCTGGCCCTCGCGCAACGTGCCGCTCTCAACGCGCCCGACCACGATGCGCCGGTCCGGCTCTTCCGGGTCCTCGTACACGTCCTGCACGGGGAAGCGCAGGGGCTTCTCGCGCGGCGGAGTGATCTTCTCGAATACGTCCAGGGCGTCCACGACGGTCGGCCCGTCGTACCAGGGCATCTTCTCGGAACGCTCTGCCACGTTGTCGCCATCTCTGGCGCTGATCGGCACTTCGATGCTTGGCCGGACGCCGATCCTGTCGAGGAAGGCGCCCATGTCCCGCTTGACATCGAGGAAGCGCGCACGATCGAACCCGACCAGGTCCATCTTGTTGTATGCCACGACGACCTGTTCGAGGCCGAGCAGCTCGATCAGCCGGGCGTAGAACTGCGGCTCGAGCGCGCCG
>CAZSET010000018.1:1753-27171 GCA_964605915.1 uncultured candidatus Brocadiaceae bacterium
CTTAATGAATTCCTTGTGGCCCGGCGCGTCAATGATGACGTAATCGCGCGTGGGGCTGGTGAAGAAAGTCTGAGTCGTGTCGATGGTGATGCCGCGTTCGCGTTCTTCGTGCAGGTGGTCCAGGATGAAGCCGAACTCGAACTCCTTGCCCTCGGCCCGAGCGGCGGCCTCGATCTCCTCCATCTTGCCCTCGGGCAGCGAGCCCGTGTCGCACAGGAGGCGGCCGATCAGCGTGGACTTGCCGTGGTCGACGTGCCCCACCAGAACCAGTGCCAGGCTTTCGCGCTCCATGGCGGCCTTACATGTACCCGAGCGCGCGGAGTTTCTGCATGGTGTAAGCGTCCTCCTTGTCCTGGGCTCGGCCGGCGCGTTCGGCCACGGTCGAGGTCTTAAGCTCCTCGATGATCTCGTCCACGGTGGAGGCTTCGGACGCGACGGGGCTGCAGCAGGTCTGACAACCCAGGCTGCGGTAGCGCTTGCCGTCGCGCGCGAAGTAGAGTTCGTTGATCGGCAGGTTCTCCCGCTGGATATAGCGCCAGATGTCCAGCTCCCGCCAGTGAAGCAGGGGGTGGATGCGGATGTGCGTCTCCTGGTCGGCCTGGCTGGTGTATTGGTCCCAGAGCTCGGGGGGCTGGTTCTCATAGTCCCAGCGGAACTGCTGGTCGCGCGGCGAAAAGTAACGCTCCTTCGCCCGGATGCCGTGCTCGTCCCGCCGTATGCCCAGAAGCAGCGCCTCGAACCCGTGCTCGGCGATGCAATCCTTCAGCGCCTGCGTCTTGAGCTGCGTGCAGCATTCGAGCTTGCTTTGCGCCGTGTCCGGTCCGAGGCCGGCCGCCAGTGCCGCGTCGTTGCGAGCCACGATCAGGTCCAGGCCCCAGCGCGCCACGCACTCGTCCCGGAACCGGTACATCTCCGGGAAATGGTGGCCCGTGTCAATGTAGATGACGGGAAAGGGCACGCGCCCGAAGAACGCCTTCTTGCAGAGCCATATCAGCGTCGTTGAATCCTTGCCGACCGACCACAGCGCTCCCAGCCTGTCGAACTGGCGGTTCGACTCGCGGATGATGTAGACGCTGCGGTTCTCGAGTTCGCTCAAGTGATCCATCGCCTCTGGCCGTCCGTGATGCTCTGCAAAAGGTAGAATGGCCCGCCAGCCACGCAGGACGGACCCCGGGCTTCCTTGCGGACATGATACGCGTCCACGGGCGCGTCTGCAACCGGTGGCCAGAGCCGCCCGTGCAACGCTAGCGCCTCCTCACCGGCTCCGGCGCGCCGAGGAAGCGTTTGAGGAAACCGGCCAGCGCAACCGGATCGCCGGCCGGGAACCCGTCGTCCAGCACGGCCAGCTCATCGGCGACCGGTCGGGGACGTTCCTCGGCGTCCTGAAAGTGCTCCCCCATCCGGGCCCGGTCGCGAATGCCGAAGTGCAGCCGGCCGTCTTCCAGGTGAATGGACCCGATGCCGGCCAGGTCCGCCAGGATGCGGATCTCGGCCTCGTCCAGCAAGTTCAACGCTTCCTGGGGCGGCGGCCCGAACCTGTCCCGAAGCGCCCCCTCGACCTCGCGGACCTCCTGGACATCGACTGCACGATGAACCTGGCGATGTATCTCCATCCGCTGCTTGGGCGTGGGCACGTAGTCGTCCGGCAACAGGCTGTCCAGGCCGATGTTGATCATGACGTCGGGCGCCTCCTTGACGGGTTCGCCCTTGAGCTGCGCGGCGGCGCGCGCCAAGAGGCGGCAGTAGAGGTTGTAGCCGACGGCAGCGATGTGGCCGGACTGGGCAGGCCCCAGGATATTGCCCGCGCCGCGGATCTCCAGATCGCGCAGGGCGATGTCGAATCCCGCGCCGAGTTGGGAGTAGCGCTGGATGGCCTCGAGCCGGCTCCTTGCCTCCGGCGTGACGGGGCGGCCGCGGGGCGTGAAGAAGTAGGCGTAGGCCTTGTGGACGTAGCGTCCGACCCGGCCGCGGAGCTGATGCATTTCCGCCAGGCCCAGCAGTTCCGCCCGGTCCAGGATGATCGTGTTGGCGTTCGGGATGTCCAGCCCGTTCTCGACGATCGTCGTGCTGACCAGCACGTCCACTTCGCCGTTCCGGAAGCAGTCCATGGTCTCGGCGAGCTGCCTCTCGGCCATCTGGCCGTGCGCCACGGCGACCGCCGCCTCGGGGACGATCTGGCCGATCTTCGCAGCGAAGTCATCGATGGTGCGGACGCGGTTGTGGATCAGGAAGACCTGGCCTTCCCTGCTCAGCTCCCGCAGCACGGCATGGCGCAGCATCTCCGGGTTGAACTCGCCGACCTTGGTCTGGATCGCCTGCCGGTCGCGCGGGGGCGTCTGGAGGGACGCGATCTCCCGCAGTCCCATCAGCGCCATGTGCAGCGTGCGCGGTATCGGCGTCGCCGTCATGGTCAGCACGTCCACCGTGGCGCGCATCTTCTTGAGCTTCTCCTTGTGCTCGACGCCGAAGCGCTGTTCCTCATCGATGATCACCAGCCCCAGGTTCTTGAAGGAAACGTCGCCCTGGACCAGGCGGTGCGTGCCAATGACGATGTCGACCGTGCCCTGGGCCATGCCTTCGAGCACGACGCGCGTCTCCGCCCCCGTCAGGAAGCGGCTGAGCATCTCGGTCCGGACGGGGTAGTCGGCCATGCGTTCGGAGAAGGTGCGGAAGTGCTGCTGGGCCAGCACCGTGGTCGGCACCAGCATGGCGACCTGGCGCCCGCCCATCACGGCCCGGAAGGCCGCCCGCATGGCGACCTCCGTCTTGCCGTATCCGACGTCCCCGCAGAGCAGGCGGTCCATCGGGCGGGGCGAGAGCATGTCCCGCTTCACGTCCCCCGCGGCGGCCAGTTGGTCTTCGGTCTCCTCGTAGGGGAACTCGGACTCGAACTGCTGCTGCCACTCGTTGTCGGACGGGAAGGAGATGCCCTGTTGCGTCTCACGGATGGCCTGGAGCTCCAGCAGCTCTGCGGCCAGGTCCTCGACGGCCTGCTGGGCGCGCTTCCTGGCCTGCCACCAGCTTGCGCCCCGGATGCGGCTGAGCTCCGGCTGTCGCCCGCCGATGCCGATGTAGCGGTGCACCAGTTCAATGCGGTCGCAGGGAACGTGGATGTGCACGTTATCGGCGAACTCCATCTCCAGGTGCTCGCGCTTGCGCCCGTCGCGTTCCAGGACGCTGGTCCCCATGAAGCGTCCGATGCCGTGATTCACGTGCACGACCATGTCGCCGGGGGACAACTCCTCGGCCGAGCTGACGGCCCGCCCCTCGTGTGCGTACGGAGTGAGCCGGCGCTGGCGATAGCGATGGAAAAGGCGGTGATGGGGGACGAGGGCCAGCCCCGCCTCCGCGCAGAGGGCACCGTGGTTCAGACGTCCGACCTCAATCTGCAGCCCCTCCAGGTGCTGGAAGCCCCGATCTGCCAGCAGGCTGTGGAACCGCTCCCCTTCGGCGTCACTGATGCAGTAGACGACCGTATCCCCGTAGTCACGACAGATGCGGCCCAGCTCGGCCAGCATGGAATCCAGGTCGGGGCCGAACGTGTCCCGCCGCTCTACGGGGACCTCCACGCGCACAGCATCCGACTCCTCGGCGCCGAAGAGCACGGCGGGCCAGTCCGCCAGCCGCCCGCGCACGTCCTGCGGCGGGGTGAGCAGATATTTCTGCTCGGTCCGGTCGTAGAACTCCTCGGCCCGGGCCCACACGCGCTCCGGTTCGACGAGAAGGACAATGGCTTCCGCGGGAAGATAGGAGAGCAGGCTGTGCGGCGCAGTCGGCCGGTCGGCCGTCGCATGCTCGGAGATCGCAAGCAGACAGCGCGCCACGCGTTCCTTCGAGAGCTGGGTGAACGGGTCGAAGGTGCGCATGGAGTCAACTCGGTCCCCGAAGAACTCCATGCGCGCTGGCAACGGCGCGCCGTGCGAGTAGACGTCGAGGATACCTCCCCGCAGGCAGTACTGACCCGGAAGCTGCACCTGAGGAACGGGCACGTAGCCGTTGTCCACCAGCCACGTGACCAGTTCGTGCGGGTCGGCCTCATCCCCGAGGGCCACGGTCCGGCAGCCTGTCCGCAGCTCCTCGACCGAGCAGGTCGGCTGGAGCAGTGCGTTGGCACTCGTGACGACCAGTTGCGTCTCGGGGCCGGGCTCCAGGCAGGTCAACTGATCGGGCGCGGCCGTCAGGCCGGCTTCCGTGCCGAATGCCATGTGGCGCAGCACGCTCAGGCGCGCCCTCAGGATGGCCTCGCTGGGTTCTTCGACGTCTCCGGGCAGGACCTCCAGGGCCGGAAAGTGGCAGGCCGCCCCCTGGTGGTGCAGGTTTGCGTCCTCGGCGAACTCCTCGGCCTCTTCCCCCGTGGCGCAGAGGACCAGCGCCGGGGTACGCACTTCCCCCGCAAGCCAGGCAGCCACCAGGGCTGGTCCGCTGCCGGCCGCGCCGACGACGTTCACCTTCCCCTCGGCACGGAGAAGGTGCGGCAGCTCCTGCACGCCGTGCAGGCTGCCGATTCTCTTCAATACGTCCGGCATCTCGACCGCCTGAACGGGCGGCGCTATCGAGACAAGGCGAGTGTCGATCCATTATAGCCCGAACGGCGGCGCCGCGCACGGGCCGGGTGGGTGCGGGGCTCCAGAGGGGCCACATAACCTCGCGGGGCGAACAGCGCACTGCCTGGCAGCAGCGTCCTCCGGTCACACAGAGGCGCGGCTCCCCCATCAGGAAGGCAATTCGGCGAGCGCGGCCGGACCTCGTAGTGGGCCTGCGCACAGCAACCTAACCGGCAGCCCCCACAGTGCCCTCTTCCTGCTCTTGCGGGCGGATGCGCCGGCAGACGGCGCCTTTGGCGATGGTGGTCTGGCCTGCCTCCCAGCTCGTGACCTCGGCCTTGGAGAGTTTCTGCAGGCCCTCGGTCACGCGGAGGGTGGCGATGCGCGTCTCCGTCTGGCCCAGGATCTCGCCGGTGTCCGGGTCCACGATGATCTCGCCGGGCTCGACCACCAGGTAGAGGGCGCCGGGCTCAAGCCCGCCACGGTTCAGGTAGGCGACGTCCTCCGAGAAGGCCGCCACTTTTATGGGGAACAGCGCGTCCAGGACGCTGTCCACGAGCTGCTCAACCAGCTTGTCGTAGACCTCATGCTGAAACTCGGCCGGCAGTTCGCGCGATCTCTCGCGCGGGTTCAGCTCCTTGGACGTCCCCCTCGCCTTCTTGGTCTCCGCGGTGACGATCCTGCCGGTCTCCGCCTCAACAACGCGTATGTCCGCCGCGACGGTCAACCGCATAATCCGTTGAGTGCCAGCGTCATACGGAAGCTGCTTGAACTCGACCTCGGGGTCCAGCAAGTTCACCGACCCAAAGACCAGATAGTCGGCGCCGAGAAGCTTGCCCGCCTCGACGGACCTTTCGGGGTCTGTAAGGCCGGCCTCCGTCAGCTCCAGCTCGCCCATGATGACCGCCATCTTCTCGCGTTCGACGACCTGCACCTTCTCGGACTTCGCCAGGGCGGTGATCAGCTTGCTGGTCAGCAGATTCGTCTCGGCGGTTCTCTCCACGCGCAGGGAGGCGCGCCGGCCGCGCTCGATCAGCACGCCGGCCGTCACTTCCCGGACGACCGTCCCTCCGAGCGCAAAGTCGAAGACGGCCACGGTCGGCCTCGGGGACGTGTTCTGTGCCGCCGCCAGCCCCGCGGCCATTGCCAGCAGCGTCAAGCCGCAGATCAGCGACGCTTGACGAGTCATTGCGCTAGCCCTCCGGTATGTGTCGACGACCTTCCGGCCACCCGCTCGGCCACGACTTGTGCCGGGCGGGTGCGAATCCAATCAGTATCTGCCGGGCAGGCTCTCGCACATCTTCGTTATGATCTTGCGGGCCTGGGTCGCCTGCTCGGGGCTCAGCGCGTAGCCTGCAAGGCCGCCCACGAGGGCGCCCGCAGCGCCCGCAGCCACCTTGCCGCTCCGGTTGCTGCCGGCGGCGACGCCGGCCCCCGCTCCCAGGACGGCTCCGCCCACGGTCGCCATCGTGCGCCCGGTGGTGCCCGAACCGGACCCCATCCACAGGATGCTGGCGTCCTCGACATCCAGCATCTTGGCCGTCATCTCGATCCGTTCGTTCAGCCGCGGGACGTTCACCAGGACTATAGCGCTCACGTTGAGTATGCGCCCGACCTGGGCGGCTCCCTCGGGCCGCGTGAACTCGGACGCCTGGAACTCCTGCTCCGCCAGAAGAGCCTTGACCTGGGTGCGCTCCACGACGCGGTAGCCCTTCTTGAGCAGCTCCATGGCGAAGAAATCGGCGATCTGGTTCTTGCCCGCCTCGCCCCGCACCTGGCCCTCAACGGACACGACGGCCACCGATTCAACCGAACCGAAGTGGAAATCAGGCCTTGTGTAGCTCTCGCCGCTCGCGCACCCGTACATGCACAGCACCGCCACCGTCAGCAACAATGCGTTGACTCTTGCTATCATGATCGCGCCCTCCGCTTGCCAGGATGATACCGGGATCTGCCTGCCATGCCGGCGATTCTAGACCCCCGCCCCCGTCCTGTCAACACGCACACACTTCAGGCATTCACCACGGAAACACGGAGGACGGCAACGGACCGACGGTCTAACCACAACGGCACAACGAGCACCACGTTACAGCCCTGACTACTTCGTTGTGCTCGTCGTGTCGTAGTGGTCAGGTCTCTACTGTTCTCTGTGTTCCCGCCGTACGGCGGGCAAGCTCCGTGACTCCGCGGTGAGATGTCGTCCGCCGGTTGGTCTACACCAGCGGGCGCAGGAAGTCGTGGGCCTTCCGGAGCCCTTCAACCCACCGTTCCCCCGAGAAGATCGGGTCCTCATGCTCGACGCAGATGGCGCCGTCGTAGCCGTTCTCCTTGAGCAGCGACGTGAACTTGTGCCAGTCGACGCGCCCGTAGCCCGGCAGCCGGTAGCGCCACCAGCCGCCGCTGAAGAAGCCGCCGGCCTCCAGCCTGTCCTCGAACACCTCCGTGTCCTTGGCGTGGGCGTGGTGGATCCGGTCCGCCCAGCGCACGAGCTGCGCGGCCCAGTCAATCCCCTGCCAGACCAGGTGCGAGGGGTCGAACTCCAGCCCCAGGACGGCTGAGTCAACGCGTTCGAACATCTTCTCCCACGCCTCGGGGTTGAACGCGAAGTTGATGGTGCCGACCGGCGGGAACAAGCCCTGAAGGCCCGGCCAGTTCTCGAAGGCGATGTTGACCCCCGCGGTCTCGGCTGCGGGGGCCACGTCCCAGAACACCGACTCCCAATCGTCCAGGTTCTGGTCCAGGCTCTTGGCCGGGTCGCACTGGGTCAGTGCCGTGATGCAGTCGATCTCCAGCTCCTGGCAGAAATGGATGTAGGACTTGTAGGCGTCGGCGCGTTCCTCGATCGGCTTGGGCAGCGACCAGTAGAGCGCGACGGCGGAGATGCTCAGCCCGTGCTCTTCGAGCATCTTGCGCACCTTGCCGGCCTCGTCCTTGCGGTAGTCTTTGTCGGGAAGCTGCGCCAGGTCCCACGCGCCGGCCACTTCCAGGCAGTCGTAACCGATCTCTGCGGCGATCCGGCACTCCTCTTCCGTCAGCTTGGTCAGGTATCCGAGCTTCATGTCCCTCCCTCCGGGCTATCGAACGAACGGATGCACGCCCAGTCTATCGGCGGGCCGCATCGGTATCAAAGGCTCTGGCCCCCTTCCGCGAGCGGCTCGCCGCGGGGCAGTTTCTCTTCAGAGGTGTGCGTCGGTTCAGGGAGAACCTCAAGCTTGCCGCGCGCGAACGCCTCCAGCGCTTCCGCAGCGGATCCCTCGGGCGCCCGGTGCAGGTCCACGAACTCGTCCCGCAGGCCGTGGAAGGCGATCTCGCCGATTTCGCGGACGAGGACCGCGTCCAGCTCCCGTTCCTTGACGAACGACCGAATCACGGCGAGCCCGGCCCGGACCACCTTCTGGCGAAACGCATTCGGCTCGACGGCGTAATCCTCGATCTCGGCTCCCCGGAGCGTCGCCACCAGAAAGAACGGCGCCCGTCCGAAGTGCTCGCTGACAGGAGCACCCGGGCCGTCCTCGGAATCGACCGGCACGAGCACCTTCTGCACTTCGGAATGGTAGGGCTCGACGTGAAGGACGACACCCTCGACGCGCGGCTTCTCGCGCCTGACCTCTTCCTGCGCATTGTGGGAAAGCGCGTGGCTGCGCATCACGTCCATGGTGGCTTTTACCTCGACGTGGCCCTCGACGAAGTAGAAGGGGCCGGACTTGCGCGCGCGTATCTGCTCGACGCGCCTGACGCCCGGGACGTCCTCGATGATTCGGGTGACCTCCTTCTCCAGCTCGGGGTCGATGGATGCGTCCATCAGGGTGAGGACCGTAGTCCAAAGGTTCCGGACTCCAGCCCAGAGGACCAGCCCCGAGATCAGGAACGTAACCAGCGATTCAACGTACGGGATTCTGTAACGGGAGCATAGAAGGGCGACGAAGACGGCCCCGGAAGTCCCCATGTCAAGCCGCACTTCTTCGGCCGTCGCGCTAAGACTCTGAGACCCCGTGGCGAGGCTGGTCCTTTTCTGCCAGAGGTAGAGGCCCAAGGCAACCATGATCGACGCGGCCGCCGTCACGAGGCCCGCGGCGCTCAGCCTCAGCTCGCTAGGCGTGCCGAATTTGCTGACTCCCTCCCAGAGGAACCGGCCGCCCAGCAGGATTATGAGCGCGGAGGCGACCATCGCGCCCAGGGTCTCGGCGCGATAGAAGCCGTACGGGAACCGCTGCGTCGGGGGGCGCGAGGCGATGTAGAGGCCGAACCAGGATGCCCCCAAGGCAACCATGTCCGTGCCCGAGTGCAGGGCGTCGGCCATCAGCGCCGGGGAGCCGATGAACCACCCGACCAGCCCCTTTGCGGCGGCCAGCAGCAGCGTGATCAGCGCTGCCAGCGCCGCAACCCGCCGCGCGCGCAGGAGGTTCTCCTTCATCTCAACTCACTCAGCGCTTCTGCCCCTGCCGGGGACGGGCAGCTCAGGCGCTTGCAGGTGGAAGCCCGTGCATCGCTGATACGCGGCGCCGCCCCGCAGCAGGGCGGCTTCATCCCAGTGCCCGCCCATAAGCTGAAGCCCCACCGGCAGCCCCTCCGAGCTGAACCCGCATGGCACGGACATGCCGCAATTGCCCGCGAGGTTGCAGGCTATCGTGAAGATGTCACTCAGGTACATCGCCAGGGGATCGCCCGTCTTCTCGCCGATCTTGAACGCGGCGGTCGGCGTGGCCGGTGCGAAGATCAGGTCCACCTCCTCGAACGCTCTGTCGAAGTCCTCCTTGATGAGGCGCCGCACGCGGGCCGCCTTCAGGAAGTATGCGTCGTAATACCCGCTGCTGAGCACGTACGTGCCGAGCATGATGCGCCGCTTCACCTCGTCTCCGAACCCCTCGCCCCGGGTTCTGGCGTACATGTCGATCATGTCCTGATGCTCTTCGCTGCGATGGCCGTACTTCACCCCGTCGTATCGGGCCAGGTTCGAACTCGCCTCGGCCGTGGCCAGCACGTAATAGCAGGCGACCGCGTAGCTGGAGAGCTCACCGCCCTCAGCGTCGATCCGGCTGTGCGGCAGCGATATGTCCCGGAATCGCACGCCGAGCGCCTCGAACGCCCTGCGCGCTTCCTCCAGAGCGGTCGCCACTTCGGGATCCACGCCCTCCTCGATGAAGTACTCCCGCGGCAGGCCGAACGTCATGCCCTCGACGCTGCCCGCGACTGCCGCCACGTAATCGTCCGGTGGACGGCGCGTGCAGGTCGAATCCCGCTCGTCCGGCGCGGCAATGGCCTGAAGCACCAGGGCGGCGTCCTCGACGGTTCGCGCGAAGGGGCCGATCTGGTCGAGGGAGCTGGCGAACGCCACCAGGCCGTAGCGGCTGACCCGGCCGTAGGTCGGCTTGAGGCCCACGACGCCGCAGAGAGCGGCCGGCTGGCGGATCGAGCCACCCGTGTCGCTGCCCAGCGATACGGGCACCATGCCCGCGGCGACGGCTGCCGCGCTGCCGCCGCTGGAACCGCCCGGGATGCGCGTCGCGTCCCAGGGGTTCCGCGTGACCTTGAAGCCGCTGTTCTCGGTCGAGGAGCCCATGGCGAACTCGTCCATGTTCGTCTTGCCGACGACCACGGCGTCCTCGGCCAGGAGGCGTTCCACCACGTGCGCGTCGTAGGGAGGGATGAAGTCCGCCAATATCCTCGAGCCGCAGGTGGTGCGCATGCCGCGCGTGCAGATGATGTCCTTGAGGGCAATTGGGACGCCGGCCAGCAGGCCCATCTCGTCGCCTGCGACGCGTTTGCGGTCGAGAGCCCGCGCGCGCTCGAGTGCTTCTTCCTCGGCGACGCTCAGGAAGGCGTCCACGGCCGGCTCGCGCTGGCGGATGAGCGCGAGGCATTCCTCGACGATGCTCTCTGCGCTTCTGTTGCCGCTCACGAAGGCTTCGCGCAGGGCAAGGGCTGTCTTCGGTTCGTCGGCCATGGCACCAACCGCGAGGGGATGGGAAGACCGCCATTCTAGCGACGGCCTTGCGGCAGCGCAAGGAATGGCGAGTCCCGGTGTACCTGCGACCTTTGGCCTCAGGCGCCACCCCGCAGGATTGGACTCCCCACGTGCACGCCGGCCTCTCCGACGCAGGCGCCGATCTAAAGGGGTGCCTGACCTGTCGGCGGAGGGAAGCCGTGGCGAACACACATGACCTGGACATAAGCACCGCGTACGTTGCCCTCGCGTGTAATGTTGACGCGTCGCGCCCAAACGAGTACCATGTGTCGGTTGTCTGAGCCTTGCAGCGCTGATCCTTCTAGGGACCGGCTTGGGGCTTTGGTGCCAGATGATCGATCCGGCGCGCCAGTGCAGACCATTACTAAGGAGCTTACGCAATGGCTAACCGGACAGATAGAGATATCCTGGAACAGGCGAAGAGCCAGCCAGGGCAGCAGGGAGGCACGTCCAATGCCCTCCGCACTTTCCGCCGGCAGTTCGCCGAGTACCAGGAAGGCAAGGAACAGCGGCGGGACGGGACACCTGCCGTGTCCCAGCCAAAAGCCCTCACCTTCCGCCATAAGCCGAAGTAGGTCGGCGCGATGAACGGCGACCAGGCTCCATTCTCCCAGACGCCCCTATACCGCGCGATGCAGAGCGACCGCTATGCGCGTCAGGCGGCGATCAGAGAGATGGAGGAGATGACTGGGCGGAGGCTCATCGTGTATGAGGCGAACCTCTGGTCCAACAAGGCAAGCCTGAGTGAGGAAGACGTGCAGCCATTCGGTGACCTGCTGTGTCGCATCGAAGCGGACGCGGACGTTGACCTCATGCTCCACAGCCCTGGCGGCGACATTGACGCGGCCGAGAAGATCGTGTACATGTGTCGCGAGGGAGCGTCAGGCTTCCGCGTGATTGTTCCGGAGTACGCCAAGAGCGCTGCGACGTTGATCGCTTTGGCTTCTGACGAAGTCGTAATGGGCATCGCTTCCGAGCTTGGACCGATAGATGCTCAACTGCAGGGGCCGGGGCCTGGGGGTGCCCGGTTCCAAACGTCCGCTCAGTCCTTCATCGACGAGTTTGAGCGGATTAAGCATGAGGTGGACGAGGCTGGCTCCCTGTCCCCAGCGTATTTCCCCCTCCTGGAAGGGCTGAATCTGGGCTTCATGAAGATGTGCCGTGACCTGATGGAACGCTCTGAGCGGTTCGCTCAGAAGTGGCTCAACCGGTATATGCTGAAGGATGATCCAGATGCCGCTGCCAAGCTTGCTGCGGACCTCTGCGATGTGAAGAAGTGGCTCAGCCACGGTGTCGTCATTGACGCTACAGAGGCCGAGAAGCTGGGCATCAAGGTCGTAAAGCTCAAACAGGACGACCCTTTGTGGCAGCGCATCTGGTATCTGCACTGCTGTTATGGCGTGCTTTTCAGGCAGTCAGGCGTGTGCAAGATATACGAGTCCAACACCGTATCCCTGCCGTTTGAGTAGTCACCAGTCGCCCGGGGCGCTGAGCATCCTGAGGTGGATGCTGGGGTAGGCCGTAGGCCGCGAAAGACCTGCCACCTCTCCGATACGAACGGTTCCGGAGCCGTCCCGTGCGCGAGCGCGCAGCGATTCCGCGGGTCGTAGCCAGACAGTCCTCCAGATGACACCGACTGTCTAGAGCTGTAGGAACTCGACCATCATGCCCAGGGCACGGGGCCACCGCTCGCCTTCATGCGGCTGTAGGAGGTCTCGGGGGTGAATAGGTTCTTCAGGGGGCAGGGCTCGCCCAGGGCGCTCTTGACCAGTTCGGCGAAGCCGTCTCCCGTCCACGCCGTCAGGCAGAAATCGTAACGCCTCATGTAGTCCGGCTTGTGGCGCAGGGCCGCGTCCATGTCCCGCTTGACGGCGCCGTAGAGGTCCGCGAGCGTCCGGACGCCCCGCTCCTTCAACGCATCCAGGTTCGGGCGCACGACGATGCCGATCTGCTCCGCCCCGCCTTCATCCGCGATCGGCCGGACGGCGAACTCCTCGATCGTCGCACAACGGGACAGCTCCTCGTCCAGATCGTCCTCGGGGAAGACCTTCTTGCCGCTGGCCAGCACGATGACGTGTTTGACACGGCCGACGACGTAGAGGTCGCCGTCCTCGTCGCGTCTCACGATGTCGCCGCTTCGCAGGCCGCCGGCCGTCATCTGCTGCGCGGTGCGTTGCGGGTCCTTGTGGTAGCCGCGCATGACGTGCGGCCCGCGAATGACCATCTCGCCGCGCTCCCGCACGTCGAGCGAGAGCGATTCCCGCGCGCTCTGAACGAGGGCAATGTCCGTCCCGTCCAGGGGGGTGCCGATGGAGCCCGCCTTGCGTTCGTAGTGGCGCGTGAAATAGAAGCGAACGGGCCGGAAGTGCTGGGCGGCGCCGACCGGCGATAGCTCGCTCATCCCCCACCCCTGCACGATAGGGATGCCCATCAGGAAGTAGTCGCGCAGCAGTCCCGTGGCGATCCGGGCGCCCCCGCTGACGCAGAAGCGCAGTTGCGTCCCTCCGAAGAGCTCCCGGTGCAGCCTGCGGAAGAGCACCTTGCCGACGTTGACGCCCGTCAGATTCTTCGCCAGCGCCGAGAGCCTGAGCGCCTTCTCAAACCGGCCGGACCGGCCGGTGCGCGCCGCAGTTGCGCGGATGGACTGGAGGATCGCCTCGAACACGCGTGGCACCCCCACGAAAATCGTGGGCCGGCACTTCTGCAATAGCTCGCGTGAGCGCCTGTCCTTGATGTCCCCTACCACCATGCGCGCGCCGGCGTACAGGGGCAGCACGACCGTGGCGGTAAGAGGGTAGGCGTGGTGATAGGGCAGCACGGCTGGCAGGCAATCGTTGCGTGCGACGCCGAGCCGCGCGCAGGACTGCCGCACGTTGAAGATAATGTTGCCGTGCGTCAGTTCCACGCCTTTCTTCGGGCCCGTCGTGCCGGAGGTGTAGAGTATCTGGGCGAGATCGTCGGGTTTGAGGGGCGGCTGGCGAGGGGGCTTCGTCTCGGCGGAGTCCTTCCCGGCATCCGGGGCCGGCACGATCTCCCGGCCTGCGCTGGCCACCGGCTGCACGCGACGTGCGTCGTCCGGTTCGCAGACCACGATGCGGGCATCGGCCTGGTCGAGCGCGTAGCGAATCAGATCAGGCCGGTCGCCGAGCATGTCGTACTCGAGCGGGACGGCGACGGCTCCGAGCCGGAAGATGGCGTAGTAGGCAACGACCCAACGCCGCGAGTTGGGCATGAGGAGGGCTACCGTACGCTCAGGCCCCGCGCCGCCCTCGGCCAGCCGAGCGGCGAAGGCGTCAACCTGCCGCTTCAGTTCGGCGAACGAGGTGCCGATCAGCCTGCCCCCGTCGCCCAGCTCCCGCAGCGCAATCTTCCTGGGCGAGACCCGGGCGCGCACGGGCAGAATGTCGGCGAGGGTCAGGATGCGGTCGTGGACTTGCACGGCCCTGCCCTCCGCGTCTTGCCTGTCACGTTGCGTCAGGCGCTCTCCGCGTCACCGGAGCACGAGCAGGAGCCTAGACGGCGTACAGGTGATCCACCAGCGGCAGGTCAATGCGCTGCCCCGTCAGCACGGACAGGCGCGCCGCCTCCATCACCTCCTGTGCGTCGTGGGAGTTCTCCGGGCTGCACACTCCCCGGATGGGCTCCTCGTTCCTGACGCAATGGATGAAGTACTCGGGTCCGCTGCGGCAGGGAGCTTGCATGGGCTCCGGTTCATGCAGCACGCCGTCGGGATCGTCCTTGGTGTAGATGGTCACGCCCTTGCCTCCGGCGACCAGGACGCCCTCGGTCGCGTAGAGGATCAGGTCGTGTGGCGGCTTGTGGGCAACGGGCTCGGTCCAGGTGGCCTCGAGCACGGCGTTGGCGTCGTGATACTGAAGGGCGATGACGGCGTTGTCGTCCACGGGGATGTACTGCTTGACCAGTCGGCCGGCGATGGCGATGACCTGCGTGGGCCGTCCGATGAAGAGCCGCGCCAGGCTGGCGCCGTAGCCCAGGTAGTCGAACATGGCGCCGGCGCCGTTCTCGACCGGATCGTAGAGCCAGTTGTAGAAGTAGGGATCGCAGCCGAGCTCCTTCGGCCCGCAGTGCCCGCCGCGCCACTTGAGCTGCCAGATGCGGCCGATGGCGCCGTCCTGGACGAGCTTGAGAGCGAGCTGAATCCGGGGGTTCCAGGCGATGGGCCAATTCACCATCAGCAGCACGCCGGCCTTGCGGGCGGCGACCAGCATGCGATCGGCCACGTCCAGCCCGCTGGCCATCGGCTTCTCGCTCATGACGTGAAGGCCGCGCCCGGCAGCGAGTTCGACCAGGTCGCCCGTGCTCCGGTTCGTGCCGTAGGCGAAGACGGCGTCCAGGTCCTCCTTGTCCAGCAGCTCGGCGTAGTCGGTGTAGACGGTCTCGATGCCCGTTCGCTCGCGAAACTTGTCCAAGAGCGGCTCGTTGAGGTCGGCGGCGCCGACCAGCTCGGCATCGTCCATGTCCTGCAAAGCGGAGACCTGGCTCCACACGTGGTCGTGCACCAGACCCAACACCCCGATTCGAGTTCTCTCGGCCATCTCTGCCTCCGCATGATGATGTGTCGGTCGCTCGGTCAGCCCGGACATTCTATGCCCTCGGCAGGGATTGTCAAACACGCACCGTTTGACACGCCGGATGGCCGCGCTTAACGTGTTCTCCATGGGCCGATGCCGGCCACAAGAGGAATGGGAGATGCCATGACGCGTCTGACCACGCTGCTGATTGCCGGGGCCTGCGTGTTCTGGCTGGCGGGCCTGCTCGAAGCCCGACCGGCCCTGGGCGATGGGGCGACGCGCCCTCACTGGCAGCAGTGCGGCTGGGGAGGAGGGGGCTTCTACTGGGCCTGTGCATTCCACCCGTCGAGGGACGGCGTCATCTACGTCGGCGGCGACGTCGGCGGCGTATACAAGACGGAGGATAAGGGGCGACACTGGCGATTCGTCAACAACGGTCTGGCCGACTATGCCGTCTACTCGTTGGCCGTGGACAGGTCGAGCCCCGACACCGTCTACGCCGGCACGGTCAGCGGCGTCTGCAAGAGCACCGACGCCGGCGAGCACTGGGAGTTCCTGGAGCAGACCGGGAGGGGCACACTCGCAATCACGTCCGAAAGAGGCGTGAGCGTGCGGAACATAGCCGTCGACCCGACCGACAGCCGGACGCTCTACGCGGGAACGCCCGACGGGCGAATCCTCCAGAGCCGGGATGGCGGCAAGTCGTGGCGGAAGGTCTACGAATCGCCGGAGGCCGGCAGCATATCCTGCATGGCCCTGGCCGACTCTGAACCGAAACTCCTCCTGGCGGCCAGCACCTTGTCGGGCGTTCTCCGGAGCGACGACGCCGGTCAGACGTGGACGACCGTCGGCACGCCGAAGGATGCGAGAAGCGTCGCCATCGCGCAGGCAGACGCGAACATCATGTACGCTGCCTGCGGGCGGGACGGCGTCTGGAAGTCGATCGACCGCGGCAAGACCTGGGCGCCCGTCAGCGAAGGCATCAGAGAGGCGGCCTCCGTCAGGGACGTCGCGGTCGATCCACAGACTCCCGACACGGTCTACTGCGTCGGCGAGGTCGGCTGGGACGGGCAGTTCTACCGGTCGCTCGACGGCGGCGCGAGCTGGCAGTCGGCGACGCTCATGAGGAGGGACCTGGATGCCAATCCCACGCTGCCGGCGGACTACGCCTACCAGCCTGCGGGGATGTGTCCCCTCAGTCGGCCCACGAACGTGGCCGTCAACCCGCTAAGGACGGAGGAGCTGTTCGTTTCCGGCAACTGGCGCCTCTGCTTCAGCGGGGACGGCGGCGAGTCCTGGGAGGAGCGCGACCGGGGCGCCGACATCACCTGCGTCACGGACATCCGCTTCTGCGGCGGGAAGACCTACGTTACGGCAATGGACGAGGGGCTGCTGGTGAGTGACGACGGCGGCGGCACGTGGCGCCAGCTCTGCCCCCTGAAGTATGACACTGCGTTGAGCGGCCACCAGTGGCGCGTCGACGTCCGCCAGGCCGGCGGGGCGAGCAGGATTCTGTCCACCTGCTCTCCCTGGGCCGAGCCGCCCAACCGCGTGCTGATCAGCGAAGACGGCGGGCAGACCTTCGCGATTGCGCGGGAGGGCCTGCCGGACTACCGCTCGTCGGCCAACTGCATGTGGGGCGAATCCTACCCCCGCGCGCTGGCGGCCGACCCGGCGGACCCGAACGTCGTCTACCTCGGGATGGACGGCGATCCGGAGCCCGCCCAGGACCGGACGGGCGGAGGCGTCTTCAAGTCAGTCGACGGCGGCTACACGTGGCGCCAACTGCCCAGCCAGCCCGGCTCGCGCCGCATGTTCTACGGGCTCGTAGTGGATCCGACGAACTCGGACCGGTTCTACTGGGGCGCTTGCGCGGAGGCCGGCGGGCTCTACCGCAGCGAGGACGGGGGCGGCACCTGGCAGAAGGTCTTCGACCGCGAGACGTGGGTGTTCAACGTGGCCGTCTCGCCGGGAGGCGTCGTCTACTGCCCGGGCAAGGACCTGTGGCGCAGCACCGACCATGGCGAGACGTGGCAGCGCCTGACCGAGTTCGGCGACGACCTGGCGATCGTGGGGCTCGAGACCCATCCGACGGACGAGGACACGATCTGGCTCTCGAGGGTGGGCTGGAGCTCGCGCGCCGTCGGCGGCGTCTACAAGACCACAGACGGCGGCCAGACGTGGGAGGAGATCACCGGCGACCTGCCTCACCGCAAGCCCACGGTCCTGCGGTTCAACGAGGCGAACGGCGAGCTGTGGGCCGGCGGCGTCGGGCTGTTCAACCTGCGCCAGTAGCCCCGGACGTGCCGGGCGCGAGAGTCGGGCGGTCCAGCGGACGGGGTAACCGAAGCATTGCCCTGCCCTTCCCCGGCGTCCGTCTGGTGGAGCCGGTTCCTGGGGGACGCGCTCGCGGGCGGCGGGGTGCTGTGGCTTGCGGCTCGGCCAGCAAGCTGACCGCTCAGAATCCTAATCGGACCTCGCCCAGCGGAGCATTTCGCGCAGCCGCGGTGGCTTGCCGTACATCAGGATCCCCGTCCGGAAGATCCTGCCGGCGCCCTTCAGCACCGCGACGTCGGCCAGCGCGAGCAAGGCGAGGGACAGCCCTATCTGCATCGCGGAAACGTGCGCGACCGAGACTCTCAGGACCATGGCCATAGGCGCCGTCGGAGGAAAAAGCGACAAGAGGACGGCCAGTAGCCCGTCCGGCTTTGACGCCAGGTACCACCAGGCGATAACTGGCGCCAGGAACATGAGCGAGATGGGCAGCATGAAGCCCTGCATGTCCTTCAACTGGCTGCAGACGGAACCCACGGCGGCGAAGATGGACGATGCCAGCAGGAAGCCGAGCACGTAGTAGACCACAAACAGCACGAGAATCGAGACATCAATCGACTCGATCAGCCCGCGCATGTGGGCCACGGCGGCGACGATGGCCCCGCAAGCGGCAAGAGCGGTGAGCCCGGCGGCCGCCAGGCCCAGCACCTTGCCCGCCATTAGCTCCTGCGGGCTGACTGCTGACAGCAGGACCTCGATCACCCGCGAGTTCTTCTCCTCGATGAGCCCGGTGAGCATGTGTTGCCCCAGGCCGAATATGCCCATGAACATGAAGAACATGAAGAACCACGCGTAGCCCATGGCCATCGCGTTGAACTGCCCCCTCCCCGCGGCCCCCTCGGTTCCCTTCGCCTCGAAGGCCACGCACGCCATGTCCGCCCCCTTTGTCAGCCTGCTGGATTCGTCCACCGGCAGGCCCGCCTCGCGAAGCCGAGCGTTGAGGACCGCCCGGTTGAGCAGGGCGAACGCGGCGTTCTGCACGCTGCTGTCGAAGGAACCCGCTGAATAGAAAGTGGCTGGCACGCCCTCCAGTACGTTCACCGGGATAACGAGCCAGCCGTCAGCCATCCCGTCTTGGAGCTTCTGCTTGATCTCCTGCTCCGGTTCGCTTCCGGTCGGCATGGGAGCGAAGCTGAGCGTGAGGCCCGGCCCTCCATGCACGACCGCCCGTTCGGCGATCTGCGACATCTCGCGGCCCAGTCCGTCGCTGAAATCAGTGACGATGAGCTTCACGTGCTTCCATGAGAGGACGTCCGCCGGCCGGGTCCGCCGGGACTCGCCATGTGGAGCCCCTCCCAATCGACGGGCCTGGTTCACGTCATCCCCCAGGACGAGGATCCCTATGACCATCAGGACAGTCGGGATCAATACGCCGAGCAGGAAGAACCGGCTCCGTGCGTGGACGGCAAACTCGCGCTGGGCAACCAGGAAAGTCCTACGCATTCTGCTGGCTCACCGCGTTGACGAATACTTCCCGCAGGGTCGGCGTCCTGACGCGGAACGAACGGACCCGGACCCGACCGACCAACTCCTTCAGCAATTCCTGCTCTTGACCGGTTTGGACGAGAGTTATGTGCAGTTCCTTCCCGGACGGCGTCACGTCCGAGACCATGGGCAGGCCGGCGATGAAGTCCGTCTCCCCCTCCAGCACGACGGCGACGGCGCTGGCCTCCTCCTCTCTCTTCACCTCGTCCAGCGTGCCGTCCAGCACTTTCCTGCCCTCGTTCAGCAGGAGGATGCGGTCGCAAAGCAACTCGGCCTGTTCCATCATGTGCGTGGACAGCAGGACGGTCCTGCCCTCCGCCCGGAGCTGCAGGATAAACTCGATGACGGTATTCTGATTGACAGGGTCCAGGCCGGCGAAGGGCTCATCCAGGATCACGAGTTCAGGTTCGTGCAGGACCGTCGCCACGAACTGGAGACGTTGCTGCATCCCGCGCGAAAGGTCCTGCACCTTGCGCTCCGCCCACTCGGTGAGCTGGACACGCTCCAGCCACTCAGCCGCGCGCGACCGGGCCTGGGCCTTCGCCATGCCCTTCAGGCTGCCCATGTAGACCAGGACTTCCAGGACCTTTGCGTGCGGGTAGAGCCCGCGCTCCTCGGGCATGTAACCGACGCGGTCCTTCGCCTCCCGGACGGAGCCCCGTCCCAGGACCTCGATCCGTCCCTTGTCAGGACGGAAGATGTCCATGATCATGCGGAGTGCGGTCGTCTTGCCTGCGCCGTTTGGCCCCAGCAGGCCGTAGATGCAGCCGGCGGGCACGCGCGCGCTCAGCCCGTCGACGGCGCACACGCCGTCGAAAGCCTTCGCCACGTTGTCCAGAACCAGGGCATCCATGACTGCCTCTGAGACGAGGCGCTAAAGCCTTCTCAGCTCTTCGGCCCCCTCACCCTAACCCTCTCCCGGTGGGAGAGGGAATCCCCCCTCCCCGTGGGAGGGGGCGAGGGGGAGGGCGAAACCGCAGAAGACCTATGCTGGCTCTCTTAGCTCTTCTTCGCAGCAGATGGCCCAGAATGGGGCGGGACACCGCCACATGTAGCGCCGCCATCTCTGGCGGCTTCGCGTTGCCGCCGCCAGGCGAGGTTACAGGTCCACTTCCACGATCCGCTCCTCCACCTTCGGGTAGAGGGCGTCGATCTCTTCCTGTATCTCGATCATCACCTTCAGGGCCGTCACGATCCGGCAGTAGGTCTTGATCTCGTCCATGGACAGGGGCCGGTCCTTTCGGTCCTTGAGCCACTTGTGCAGCACCTGGTAGCCGCCTACCTGGTATTCCCAGAGTTCCAGCGGGACCGGGGCGAAGTACTGCGTCTTGTTGACGTAGACGCGCTCGTCGTCCGGCTCGTAGCGGAAGCCCTTGCCCTTGGTCCGCGCGACTTTGTTCTCGCCTTCGCCCTCGAAGCGGGCGGCAGGGGTATCGAGCTCATCGGACTTCAGCAGGTGCAGGTCGACCAGCCGCCCGCCCAGTTCGGCCATGGCCTCGAACAGCTCCCGGTCCGCCGTGAACGGAATGCGCGGGAAGTCGATCCGCAGGAACTCCGCGTACTTCTCGCGGTAGCTTGGAGAATACATCACAGCGTACATATAGCCCACGACTTCCTCAGGCGGGGGCGTCTCGCCGTAGGCTTCGGCCAGCGCATGCTGCACGCCCTGCGCCACGTTGGGGCGTTTCTCGCGTCCTGAGGTCTCACCATGCAGCGGCCTTTGCGGTGAGAGCTCCTCGTACAGGTACAGCGGGAACGTGTAGGACTGCGTGGTCGATTCCCCGCACTTGGTTTCGACCACGCATTTGGAACAGAAGAACTGGTCCTGGCAGGGCGACTTGTTAGAGCGTGCCGTTATCAGGGCCAGATTGTCGCCCGCTACCATGTGCTGCATTACCTCTTCGCGACCCCGCTCAATCACGGCGGGGTGGTAGAACAGCCATCGCACGTCAAAGGGGCGGTAGAGGCAAGGCAATATGCTGTCCTGCCACGCCTCGTCTTTGCGCACAGTGGCACGCGCGTCCGCCAGCCGCCAGTTCTTCTTGTCTTTCAGCTTGTAGGTGCGGCGGATAAGCTCGTCCGGCATGTTGGGATCGAGGAACTGGCGAATGCGGCGCTCGAGCGCGTCCCGGTCGAAGTCGATGACGAAGGCGTCGCGCGAGGTGACGATGCCGACGCTGTGGACGGGGAATATGTCGGTCACGGAAACAAACTTCTCGTACCGCTCCAGGGCCGCCTCGTCGCGGGGCACGAAGAGGTAGAACTCCGACTTGGGGGTGATCTCTTCCCAGTCGGTCGAGGCGACGTCGTGCTCCCGGAGCCAGTCGTACTTCCTCTGCCGGAGACCCCAGAGGTCGGCGTGGTAAACGCGCGCCACGGCTTGTCCTTTCTACGGCGAGTAGGCGAGCACTTCGACCTGGCTGCGCTCCCGCCGGGCGTCCTCGACGATGCGCTCCAGCTTGCGCGCCGTCTCGTCCTCCACCCAGCTTTCGCTGCACATGTCACAGACCTGGGCCGGCACGTCCCGCACGACGACGACGCCGAAGCCCAGATCCGCCGTGAACGTGGTGGTGCCGGCGCGCACGGCGCCCCCGCAGAAGGGGCACGCCTCGGGTGCAGGTTGCTTGTTATTCATCTTTGCGCCTCGTCCTGAAATCGGGCGTGAAGTGTTCCAGGTCCGGCTCGTAGGCCGTAACCACATAAGCATAAGCCGTCTGCGGCCCGTGGGCAACGACCACGTGCAGAGGTCGGTGCCCCACGCGCCCGAACACCACCGCAGTTCGTGTAGCGCCGGCTTCCAGCCGGCAACCTACGTCCACGTAGCCGCCAGGGATGGCGGCGCTACATTTCTACTGTCTCCCGCCAGGGATGGCGGCGCTACTCCGGCAGCTTGAGCATGAGGCAGATCGCCACGCCCTGGCGGATGTCGAAAACGTTCTCGTCCTTCGAGCCGTCCGGGCAGACCTCGCGCTTCAGCGAGTTCCCATGCAGGTCCAGCAGGTAGATCTCGTCGAAGGTGCCCATCAGGCTCTGGCGCATCCCCCGGAAGGTCGGGTTGTCCAGGTAAGAATGGTTTGTGATCATGGCGACGATGCCCTGCCCTTCCCGGCCGATCTTCCACTGCGCGAACCGCAGGAACTTCACGTAATCGTCCTGGAGCCACTTGGGGTTGCGCTCGCCGAGTGGCTTGCCGTCCACGCGCTTGTAGTCGTCAATCTTGCCCAGGATCCAATCGCCCTTGTTGGCGGAATGCCCCGAGTACGGCGGATTGCCCAGGATCACGAGAATCGGGCTCTCCTTCTTGACTTCGCTGGCCAGGTGCGATTCCGCTGCCAACGAGGCCATGCCGGGGAGCTGCGTCTGCCCCAGCTCCTCCATCTCCAACGTGTTGGTCAGGTAGAACTGGAACCGCTCGTCGTCGCCCAGCCTGTGGCCGAGCTCCTCCAGGAAGAAGCCCATCTTCATGTGGCCCACGGCGTAGGGGGCCATCATAAGCTCGAAGGCGTAGTAGTCCTTCAGGATGTGCTCGCGGATGAACTCCTCCGTGCCGCCGGCCCCGTACTTGCCCTGAAACTCCTTGACCGCCTGCTGGCACGCCTGCGCCACGAACGTCATCGTGCCGGCGGCGGGATCCAGCAGTGTCACCCCTTCCGAGGCGAGCCCGTCGGGCCGGTCGAACTTCTCTTTCAGCAGCCTGTGGATGGACCGAACGATGTAAGAGACGACTTCCTCGGGCGTGTAGTAGACGCCCCGGCGCTCGCGCTCCTGCGGATCGTATTGGGCCAGGAACGGTTCGTAGAACTGAACGATGGGGTCGCTGCCCTTGCCGTCGCGATAGTAGCGCTCCAGGATGGCCTCCAAATCGGCCACGGCCAGCACCTCGGCGATGTCGTCGATGGTCCACTCAAGCTGCTTGGGCAGGTCGCCGAGGGAGATGAACTGGAACAGGTCTCGCAGGATTCCGATGCTGCGGGGGATCGTGTCGTAGGCGGTGCGCCGGCTGAACGCGTTGTCCGCGCGGGTACGGGCGGCGAAGAGGCCGTAAGTGACCGTCTGCGCGTAGAGGTCGGCGAACTGCTCCAGGTCCAGGTGGCCGATCAGGTACTCCTGGAATGCCTGGAAGAAGCCCGAGAGCGTGCCCTCGCCTTCTGCCTGTTCCCGCTGCAACTCATCCCCCACGAGCTGGCGCAGAAATCGCGTGCGCTTGGCAAGCTCTGCGGCCAGGGACTGGGCCGTATACGTCGGCGGCACGGAGAAGGAAAGGAACTCGTCCAGAAGCGCAAAGAGCTCGTCCGGCTTCTCGACCGGTGGCACGGCGCGGACCTGCGTGAGCGTGCCGGGCCTGGCGGCGAGCACCTCGTCCACGAGCTGTCCGTCCCGGTAGAGGCGGAACTCGAAGAAGTTGGTCAGGATCAGATTGGGGAAGGTGCTGCGGTACCGCTGGAGCTGTTCGGTGTTCTGGACGTGGTCCAGGCGCTCCTCGGTTGGCCTCTTGGCTTCGATGTAGCCCGTGATGCGGTCCCGACCGTTCCAGACGCGGAAGTCCGGGTTGCCGGCCTCCGTCGGCTCGGGCAGTACGGTCACGTGCAGTTCGTCGCGTTCTGTTGCCCCCGCGTAGGCGTCGAGCAGAGTCTTCAGGGAGCCATAAAGGCTCTCCTCTCGCGCGTCCCCCTGCAACCAGACGTCTGCGAGAGACTTGAAGTAGTCGCGTATCAGTGCCCTGCGTGCCATCTTACCGGTTGCCCCGTGGTTGGCCACTCCAGAGGGGACATTATACTGGCGTGCGTGCGTTCCACAAACCGTAACTGCCGCGCCGCTGCCCGGCTGAAGCCCCACGCGGTTTCAGGCACATGCCGGGCGAGCGCGGCCATTGGCTTGACAGCATGGGGTGGGCACAGTATAGTCGAGATTTCACGACGGGGGGCGTGCTCTCTCGGCATTTGGTGCTCGGCGACGGCAGCGCGGCGGTCGCCTCCCCATTCAGTCCCTCAGAAAGGAGTTCTGACGGATGGCCATCAGAGTCGGCATTAACGGTTTCGGCAGGATAGGGCGTCTGGTCTTCCGCGTCATGGCCGGGCGGGATAACTTCGAGGTCGTGGCAGTCAACGACCTGGCGGACGCCGCCACGCTGGCGTACCTGCTCAAGTACGACAGCGTGCACGGCCGTTACCCGGGTGAGGTAGCGGCCGACGGCGAGAACCTGGTGGTGGACGGCAAGTCCATCCCGGTGCTGACCGTGCGCAATCCCCAGGAACTGCCGTGGGCGGAGATGGACGCCTACTTCGCCGTGGAGTCCACTGGCGTGTTTCCCACCCGGAGCGGCGAGAAGGGCGGCTACGGGGACCACCTAAAAGCCGGTGCAAGAAAAGTCCTGCTGACCGTGCCCGCCAAGGACGAAGTGGATGCGACGATCGTGCTGGGCGTGAACGATGAGGTGCTCAAGCCCGAGCACACGTGCATCTCCAACGCCTCGTGCACGACCAACTGCCTGGGCCCGATCACGAAGGTACTGAACGATAGCTTCACCATCAAGCACGGGCTGATGACCACCTGTCACGGCTACACCAATGACCAGGTGACGTGCGACCAGATACACGGTAAGCTGGCCCGCGGGCGCGCTGCCGCCATTAACATCATCCCGACCACGACGGGCGCGGCCAAAGCCATCGGGAAGGCCATCCCGGCGCTGGACGGCAAGCTGAACGGCATGGCGTTCCGCGTGCCTGTGGCCGACGGGTCGGTCATCGACCTGGTCGCCGAGTGCGAGAAGGAGGCGACTGTCGAGGCGGTCAACGCTGCCATGAAGGCCGCCGCCGAAGGCCCGATGAAAGGCATCCTCAAGTACAGCGAGGACCCCATCGTCAGCAGTGACTGTGTCGGTGATCCACACAGCTCCATCGTTGACGCCACCAGCACCATGGTGGTTGATGGCACGCTGGCGAAGGTCGTGTCCTTCTACGACAACGAGTGGGGCTACTCCTGCCGCCTCGCTGACCTGATGGAGAAGGCGGCCGGCATGTGAAGCATGGCCATCGGCGATGAGCCGGATTGATACACCGGGGTGCGCCTGCCGAGGTGGCACCCCGGTTTTCCATACCCATGGAGAAGAGGGCGGCTCCATGAAAACCATTCGCGACCTTGCGGACCAGTTGACCGGCAAGAGAGTCTTGATGAGGGTGGACTTCAACGTCCCCGTGGACAAGGAGACGGGCGAGATAACCAACGACCTGCGCATTCGCATGGCCCTGCCTACCATCCAGTTCGCGGCGGAGCGCGGCGCCAAGGTCATCCTGATGAGCCACTTCGGCAGGCCGAAGGGCAAGCCCGATCCCCAGTACAGCCTCAAGAAGGTGGCCGACAGGCTGGGCGAGCTGATGGGCGCGGAGGTCGCATTTGCCTCCGACTGCGTCGGTCCGGAGGCACAGTCGGCCGTAGATGCACTCGCGAACGGGCAGGTGCTGATGCTCGAGAACACGCGCTTCCATGCCGAGGAGGAGGAGAACGATCCGGGCTTCTCCGCCCGGCTGGCTGCGCTGGGGGACTTCTACGTCAACGATG
>CAZSET010000019.1:0-1013 GCA_964605915.1 uncultured candidatus Brocadiaceae bacterium
CTTGTCCCCGTCGGGGGCATGCCGTTCGAGAAAGCGTTACGCGTGACCACGGCCAGGCCGCCCGAGCAGGCGCAGGAAGTCGCAGTCGTCGTGGACGTGCGGGGGACTATCGATGAAGGCGACGCGTGCCTGCTCAGGCTCTACGTGCGCGGCCGGCGCTCGGCGAGCGAGTCGGGCGAGGCGCGGGCCATGGTCTACGTCCAGCAGAACCACAGCCCCTGGCGGAAGCTGGCGAACTTTCCCGCCGCCGCCGGCGACGAATGGCGCAGGATCGACGTGCCGTTCCGCGCCCCCTTTGATGCCCCGGACGGTCGGGCCAACGTTTGCGTCCACCTGGGCTTCGGGCCGCAGGTCATGGAGCTCGGTGGCCTGGACCTCGTCGACTATGGCGACCGGATGGCGATTGAAGACCTGCCCCGCGCCCAGGTTCACTACGCCGGCAGGGAACCGGACGCGCCCTGGCGCGCCGAGGCCGACGAGCGGATCGAGCGCTTCCGCAAGGCCGACCTGGAGGTGCGCGTCGTGGACGCCTCGGGCCAGGGGATTGAGGGGGCGAACGTCAGCATCCGCATGCAGCGGCACTCCTTCGGGTTCGGCGCAGGGGTGACGGCCCACATGATCTGTGCCGAAAGCGAAGACGGCCGCCGTTATCGCGAAACTGTCGCGCGGAACTACAACAAGGTGGTCTTCGAGAACGACCTGAAGCCGCGGTTCTGGGCGCTCGGCCGGTCGAACCAGCACCGCGCCTTCCGTCGCGAATGGGTCGAACGGGCCTTCGAGTGGCTGGCCGAAAACGAGATCGAGGTGCGGGGGCACTACCTGACTTGGGCACCGCTGGGCGAGCGGGCCGGGGAGTACGCCGGGCGCCCTGAGGAGTTGAAGGCCGACGTCTTCGCCCACGTGCGGGAGCGGGCCGCTGCCGTCGGGGACCGCGTGAGCGAATGGGACGCCATCAATCACATCTCCGGCTGGGGCGTGACCATGGAGCAGTTCTTCGGCGAGCCGCGCCAGCG
>CAZSET010000019.1:1023-5899 GCA_964605915.1 uncultured candidatus Brocadiaceae bacterium
GCCGAGCTCTACGTGAACGAAGGTCAGGTGCTGCCGGGCGGCGGGCGGCGCGACGACTACGAGAGGCTCGTGCGATACCTGATCCAGCAGGGCGTCGCTCCTGACGGGGTCGGCTTCATGGGGCACTTCGGCGCCGGCTCGCTCACTCCGCCCGCTGAGATCTACGGGGTCCTCCAGCGCTTCTCGCGGCTGGTGCCGAACCTCCAGGTGACGGAGCTGGACGTGGACGTCGGCACGGACGAGCAGCTCCAGGCCGACTACCTGCGCGACGTGATGACGGCGGCCTTCAGCCACCCGGACGTGGAGGCCGTGGTGATGTGGGGCTTCTGGGAGGGGCGGCACTGGAAGCCGGCCGCCGCACTGTACCGCAGGGACTGGTCGCCGAAGCCCGCCGGCCGGGCCTGGGAGGAGCTGGTTTTCGGCCGCTGGTGGACCGAAGAGGACGGCGCAACCGACCCGCGGGGCCGCTTCGCCGCGCGGGGCTTCCTGGGCGACTACGTGCTGACGGTAACGCACGACGGCAGAGAGGTGCAGCGGTCGATCGTGCTTCCGCCGGAGGGCGCAACGGAGACGTTCGTGCTGGAATAGTGGCTCTTCCCGAGCGGTGTACGTGAAGAGAGGCGGGCCGACTTGCGGCTCGCCTCCGGTCCACAGTGCAACTGACCCCGGCGGCGCCGGCATATCGCCGGGCCGCAGAAGTTGCCAGGTTCGGTAGGAGCGGGCTACTCCACCCGGATCGAGATCGTCTTCTTTTCCTCGCTGATGTTGATCAGTTCGCCCGTGGCGCCCTCCTCGATCATCTCGACGATCAGGTCGGGCTCGATCCTGCCAAGCTTGCCCTCGGGCACCATCTTCAGGCCGCTCTGGGCGAGGGCCACGGGTATCCGCAGGTTGATGTAGGATTCCTCCCCGGTTTGCTCGATGACGGCGTTGTGGTCAACTACTGTGACGCACAGATACTTTTTTTCGGCCACTGCTGCTCCTTTCCTCTCTGCTCGTTGTGCCTTCTGCGGTTCGGGTTCCGCCGGTTCAGCGACTTCGAATGGTTCGAGGCCCTCTTCGCTCATTGCCTCCTCCTGATTGCTGGTCGAGAACGCCTGCCTTGCGCACTGCCTGAGCCGTGCGATTGTCGTTATATCGCAAAAACGGGATATGTCAACCGAATCCCTGGACTCCTGCCCCGGCGGGCCGGCAAGGCCCAGGGGAAGGGCGTTGAATCCCCCATGCGCAGCGCTTAGAATCGCCCGGACGGTGCAGCGCTTCTGCGCTTCCGAGGGAGATGATGACATGGCGGAGCAGGGTGGACCGCAACCGGATAACCCGTCCTACGCCGGCGCTCCGGCGACCGGGAACAGCGTGCAGGCGGACTTCGAGCTGCTCGACGCTTCCCGGCAGACCAGGGCCTACGCGCAGGCCGACGCTTGGCGGGTCTTTCGCATCATGAGCGAGTTCGTCGAAGGCTTTGAGCAGCTCTGCCGGATAGGCCCGGCGGTGAGCGTGTTCGGCAGCGCCCGAATGCCTCCTTCCGATCCTTATTACGAGCAGGCGCGAGGCATGGGGCGGCTCTTGGCCGAGAACAACATCGCCGTTATCACGGGCGGGGGCGGCGGCGTGATGGAGGCCGCCAACCGGGGGGCCAAAGAGGCAGGGGGGCTGTCCGTCGGGCTGAACATCGAGCTGCTCCACGAACAGCGGCCGAACGAGTATCTGGACCTTCTGGTGGAGTTCCACTACTTCTTCGTGCGCAAGGTCATGTTCCTGAAGTACTCGATCGGCTTCATCCTCTTCCCGGGCGGCTACGGCACGATGGACGAGCTGTTCGAGTCGCTCACGCTGCTCCAGAACGGCAAGACCGAGAACTTCGGCGTGGTCCTCTTTGGCAGTCACTACTGGTCGAAGCTGGTCGGCTGGCTGGCCGATACCATGCTGCCCCGACGCTACATCTCTCCGGAGGACATGGAGCTCTTCAAGGTGACCGACGACCCGCAGGCCGCCCTGGCGCACGTGCTGGCCAGGCTCCATGCGGTGGCCCGGGACACGGCGCCGGAGGGGCAGGCGCCTTGATCGGCAGTGGGCCGGATTAGGTGTCAGTAAGCTGTGCCCTTCATCGCTCCCCAGGACCTTTCGGGAGCCCTCTGGCCGGGCCTGATGCGGTTGCGGCGCCCGGCTTCATCTGGTATATTGGGTTGTCACGGTGGGGTGGGGCGTTTCTCAGGAATCAAGGGGCGGCCTTCGCACGTGTCCGCCCGTCAGGCGCGCAGCTTGCGGGGAGCACAGAGGACCGGGCCTTGGTGATAACAGTCGACGGTCCTGCCGCAGCCGGCAAGAGCACGGTGGCGCGCGCGCTCGCCCGGCGGCTCGGGTTTCGATACCTGGACACCGGCGCCTTCTACCGGGCTGTCACCTGGAAGGCACTCCAGTCCGGGATTAGCATGAGCGATCCGCGCCGGCTGGCCCAAGTGGCGGAATCGGCCCGCATCGAACTGCGGCCCGATGACGCCGGATTGAGGGTGCTGTGCGACGGACGCGACGTGACGCACGACATCAGGACCCCCGAGGTAACCGAGAAGATATACCTCGTGGCGGACGAGCCGACCGTGCGGACGGTGTTGCGGGTGCGGCAGCGTGACTTCGGTCGGCGCTGGGACCTGGTCGCCGAAGGTCGAGACCAGGGGACCGAGGTGTTCCCTGACGCGGACGCCAAGTTCTTCCTGGATGCCTCCCTCAAGGAGAGGGTCAGGCGGCGCCTTAAGGACCTGGCTGACGGCGGCAAGGAGTTGCCGGTCGAGCAGGTGGCGGCGCAGTTGGTCGACCGTGACCGCCGTGACCGCTCGCGACCGGTCGGTGCGCTGCGCAAGACCGAAGACATGGTTGTGCTTGACAGTACGGACATGACGGTTGACGAGGTCGTTGAGGCGATGGCCCGGGAGGTCCGGCGCCGCGGCCTCGTGGCGAACTGAGGCGCAAAGAGCATCGGGATGAGCCGGTGGCCGCAAGAACGTGGCTCCAGGGAGCCTTCTATCATCTCTGTCAATGGCTGCTCCTGGGGCCGGTGCTGGCTTTGACACGCACGAGGTACTTCGGCGTCCCGGACATCCGGGCCGTGCGAAGCGGGCTGCTGATCGCTTCAAACCACCAGAGCTTCCTTGATCCGGTTCTGGTGGGGGTGAGCCTGGCCAGGCCGATAAGCTACCTGGCGCGCCGCGACCTGTTCCGGATCCACGGGCTCAACGCGTTGCTGCGGGCGGTGCGCACCCATCCGGTCAGGCGAGGAGGCGTGGACAGCGCGGCGCTCAGGACGGTCCGCCGGCTGCTGGCCGGCGGCGAGGCCATCCTGATTTTTCCGGAAGGGACGCGGACGGCCGATGGTTCCCTGGGACGTTTCAAGCCGGGCGTGGCGTCCCTGGCGATCCGGCACGGAGTGCCCGTCTTGCCCGTTTGCATCGAGGGCGCATTTGCGTGCTGGCCTCGGACGCAGGTGCTGCCCCGGCCCGGGAGGGTGGCCGTCGCGTACGGTCGCCTGCTTGACCCGACGGGCAAGGCGCCCGACGAACTGACGCAGTTGGTGCGTGCTGAAATCGAGAGGCTCCGGGAGTCCCTGAGGGACTACCTGGTTCGCTGAGTGTGGTGCCATGACGGTTTAGGGAATGGACGGCGGTGCGCGGGCGGCTCCCGGCTGCCCGCGGCGGTCTGCCGCGAGACAAGTGTTCCGAGTGATTCGTGTTGTTTCCTTTACTCCAAAGGTCAGACATGGCAAAGCGTGATATTCTCGCCGAGTACGGCATAGATCGGGATGCGATCGACCAGGAGGTCCAGCAATCCTTGGAGGGCCTGACCGGCGAAGAACTTGAGAAGCGGCTTGACGAGTCGGTCAAGGATTACAGCGTCAACACCATCCTGGAAGGGCGGGTTGTCAGCCTCAGCTCCGACGAAGTGATGGTGGACGTCGGCTACAAGAGCGAGGGGGCAATACCCAGGTACGAGTGGGAGAGTGGCGAGCCCCCGAAGGTCGGCGACGCTGTGGAAGTGCTTCTGGAAGCCGTGGAGGACGACGCCGGGCTGGTCCAACTGTCCAAGCGCAAGGCCGATCGCATCCGCAACTGGGAGCGCGTGGTCACCCGTTACGAAGAGGGCGACGTCGTCACCGGCACGGTCATCCGCAAGATCAAGGGCGGGCTGCTGGTGGACATCGGCGTTCCCGTCTTTCTTCCGGCCAGCCAGGTGGACATCCGGCGACCGCGCGAGATCGCCGACTTCATCGGCACCCGGCTGACGTGCAAGATCCTCAAGATCGACGAGGATCGACGCAACATCGTCGTCTCCAGGCGTCAGCTCATTGAGGGCCAGCGCGAGATCATGGCCACCCGCCTGCTCCGGCAACTGGAGAAGGGCCAGACACGCCCGGGCAAGGTCAAGAACATCGTGGACTTCGGCGCCTTCGTCGACCTGGGCGGCATCGACGGCCTGCTGCACATCACGGACATGAGTTGGGGCCGGATCAGCCATCCCAGCGAGATCGTGGCTATCGACGACCTGATCGAGGTGATGATCCTCAACGTGGACGTCGAGAAGCAGAAGGTCGCCCTCGGGCTGAAGCAGAAGACCCCGAGCCCCTGGGAGAACATCGAGGAGAAATACCCCGTCGGCTCGACCATCTCCGGCGAAGTTGTCAACCTGATGAGCTATGGGGCCTTCGTGAAACTCGAAGAAGGCGTCGAGGGCCTCGTACACATCAGCGAGATGTCCTGGACGCGCCGCATCAACCACCCCAGCGAGGTCGTAGCCATCGGCGACATGGTCGACGTGGTCGTGCTGGGCATCAACAAGGAGAAGGAAGAGATCAGCCTCGGCATGAAGCAGACCGAGCAGAACCCGT
>CAZSET010000019.1:5909-27129 GCA_964605915.1 uncultured candidatus Brocadiaceae bacterium
AGCGATCTAATACCCCATCCCATGGCGCAGAAGCCGTGGGAACTGGTTCAGGAGCACTACCCGTCGGGAACCGAGGTCGTCGGTCGGGTCCGGAACCTGACCAGCTACGGCGCCTTCATCGAGATCGAAGAGGGCATAGACGGCCTGCTGCACGTAAGCGACATGTCCTGGACGCGCAAGGTCTCCCATCCTTCCGAGGTGGTGCAGAAGGGCGATACGGTCAAGACCATGATCCTCGAGGTGGACCCGGATAAGCGTCGCGTCGCCCTCGGGCTCAAACAGCTTGAACCGGACCCCTGGAAAGATGAGATCCCCGGCCGTTACCGCTCCGGCGATCTGGTGCGCGGCATCGTCATCAAGCTGACCAGCTTCGGCGCTTTCGTTGAGCTGGAAGACGGGCTGGAGGGCCTGCTGCACATCAGCGAGCTGAGCGATAAGAAGATCCCCTCGCCGGAGGAGATCGTCGACGTGGGAGACGTGCTCGACGTCCGCGTCATCCGCGTCGATCCCGATGAACGCAAAATCGGCCTGAGCCTCCGCACCGAAGGCCCCATCACGGAGGAGGAGGAAGGGCCCAGGATCGTCATTCGCAGCGACGAGCTCGAAGAAGCGGAGCACCCCGAGGCGCTCGTTCAGGAGGCTATGGAAGGGGCGCCCCAACTCGACCGGGAAGGTCTCGAGGACGCTGAGGCCCTGCCGGAAGAGGACGAGGAGGACGAGGCCGACGTGGAGGAGCCGGGGCCTCGCTCCGAGGAGGCAGGAGCCGTGGCCGAGGAGACCGCGGAGGAATCCTCGCCTGAAGTGCCCGCCGACCAGCCCTCTGCGGAGGAGGCCGAGGAGCCGGAGAAGGAGGAAGGTCGTACCCCGAGTGAGGGGGTGCCCGATGACGTGGCGGACGCGTCCACCGAGATAGAGATCTCCGTCCCCCTACGGCTGGAGGAGCCTGCCGGCGAGCAGGAAGAGGTCGAGGGCCTGGGCCCGGGCGAACTGCCCACGGATACGGATATGGATATCCCGCGGCACGGGGAACCCGAGGGCGGCGCCGAATCTGAGGAGCCCGGCGAGGAAGAAGACGTCCAGCAATAGCGCGATGCGCCGCAGCGCCGGTCGGCCGCGGATGCAATGACCCTCTCGCTGTCGCCCCCATCGGCGTGGGCGTGCGCGCTGCCTGTCCGTCATCCTGTGGGGGAGTGTGGGGTGAGCCTGCCGGGCGGGGGTAATCTGAACGCTCGCTTCGACCTTTGGGAGCCATGGCGCGAGGAACTCAGAACACCGGGCTTCGGCAGTACCTGCGCGAGATCGGGGCCTATCCCCTGCTGAGCGAGGAGGAGGAGCGCAGGCTGGCCAGGCGCATCAAGCAGCACGGCGACCCCAGCGCCAGGGACCGAATGGTGCTCGGGAACCTGCGCCTCGTGGTCGACATCGCCAGGCGCTACGCGGGGCGCGGTCTGGACCTGATGGACCTGATCGAAGAGGGGAACCTGGGGCTTCTGCACGCCGTGCAGAAGTTCGACCCCTCCCGCGGCGTCCGTTTCAGCACTTACGCCACCTACTGGATCCGGCGCGCCATCCGGCGTGCCGCCAGATCCAGCGTTCGGACCATCCGCATCCCCGCCTACATGGTCGAGGTGCTGGCCCGCGCCAAGCAGACGCAGGCAGAGCTGCGTGACGAGCTCGGCCGGGAGCCGGCCATGGAGGAGGTGGCGGACGCGCTCGACCTGGACGAAACGAGGGCCCGACTGCTTCAGCGTGCCCTCGCCGCCGAAACAACCAGCCTCGATCAGGACTTGCCCGGCGCGCAGTCCGATCTTAGCCTCGCCTCTGTGATCAGGAGCCGCGACGCGGAACGGCCCGAGAGCGTCGTCTTCGACCGAATGCAGCTCAGGATGCTTTCCGACCTGCTGGAGAGCATCGACGAGCGCGAGGGCCGGATACTTGCGCTGCGCTTCGGCCTGGATCCCGAAGGGCCGAAGACGCTGCGGGAAGTGGGCCGCCAGGTCGGCCTGAGCCGCGAGAGGGTCCGGCAAATCGAGAAGAAGGCCCTGGAAAGACTTAAGGAAGCCATGGAAGGCGCCGGGTTCGGCTGATCCCTGCTCCGCTCCGGAGCGTGCACTCCAGCAAAGGACTTGCTTCGATGGAACTGAAGGACTACATCCGCAGCATTCCGGGCTTCCCGACGGCAGACATCGTGTTTCGGGACATCACCACGCTGCTGAAGGCTCCGGCGGCATTGCAGGCGTCCGTGGGTGCCCTGGTCGAGCCGATCGCCGGGGAGCAGATCGACCAGGTGGTGGCCGCGGAGGCGCGGGGCTTCATCTTTGGCGGAGCGATCGCCTGCCGGCTGGGCGCGGGCTTCGTGCCCGTGCGCAAGCCGGGCAAGCTCCCCGCGGAGACCGTCGAACGGACCTACGAGCTCGAGTACGGCACCGACACGCTGGCCGTCCATCGCGACGCCATCGCCACGGGGGACCGGGTGCTGGTGCTGGACGACCTGCTGGCGACGGGCGGCACGGCGAAGGCCATCTGCGAGCTGGTGGAGCAGCTCGGGGGCGAGGTGGTTGCGTGCCTGTTCCTGATCGAGCTCAGCTACCTGGGCGGTCGGGAGAAGCTGGGTGACCGCCGCGTCATCTCCCTCATCGATTATCCGAGCGAAGACGCGCAGTAGAGACTCCGGCTGGCTTGACCGTCACAACGGGGAGAGGCGGCCCAGAATCCGCACGATCAGCCGGATCACCACGACGTAGGCGTTCCCCCACGCGTCGCTGCGCAAGAAGGCGACCGGTATCCTCGGGTCGCCGATGAAGGGCCGCAGAATCCAGCCCATCTCGATGCCCACCAGCGCGTAAACGAAGAACCAGAAGTAGAGCATCGTGCGGTGGCGCGCCGAACGGCGTATGAGGGGGCCGTAGTAGCGCGTCATCATGATCTGAGCTCCGGCCGCGGCGACGGCGAACATCCCCGCGTTGAATAGCACGGCCGTCCCGTACTGGGGCGCGCAGAAGTAGTAGAAGGCCGTGACGGGCGCCAGGCTGGCCAGGACCAGCGTCAGGCAGGCCTGGGTCGCCACCAGGGCCCGAAACGCGGCGCCGAAGTCGTCCCGCAGCCCCGCCACCGCGTTGACCACGAAGAAGCTGGGGATGCACAGCGCGGACGTCACGACGAGAAGCAGCGGCACCTTCAGCCCCACGTAAAGGAGATGACGATACCTTCCGGGCGCAAGTCCCGTGAACGAAGCCATCACGGCGCCGTAGATGGCGCCGAAGATCACGATGAAGAGCACCAGCCACTTCAGTTGCGGCCCGACCGGCGCCCCCGGTGCGAATTGCCCCCTGGCGTGCAGAAAATCGTCCGCGGCTTGGACGAAGGCGCGCATCACGAGCCCAGCATCTCCGCGACGGTCCGGAGCACGTCAACGAAGACGTTGCCCCCCCGCTGACGGAACCACGTGAAAGGCAGATCCGGCGAACCGATGAACGGACGCAGTATCCATCCCATCTGTGCGCCGACGAGGGCGTAGACGATCAGCCACACCTTGAAGAGCCGGCGTGCGACGGCACTCCGGTTCCGGCTGGTGTCGGTACGCGTCGTGCTCTTGCCGGCATCTGCCGCCTCCCCCGCCTCCGGCTCGTCGAGCGCGGCGTACGCCTCCTCCAGCCGGCTGAGCACCTTCATCAGGAATCCCAGGCCGATCACCCCCGAGATGGCCAGGAACACCACGTTCAGCAGCTTCATGAAGGGGTAACTGGTCGTCGTCAGCGTGAAGAAGGCCGTGATGGGGGCGAAGGACGCCAGCACCGCCAGGTTGACCGTGATTGCGGACACGATGACGCGCAAGGCAGCCACGGGACTCAGCCGCGTGCCCAGCATGGCGCTGAAAACGTAGAGCGACGGGAACGATACCGCCAGCGTCAGGAAGAACAGGGCGGGAAGCTTCACCGTGGACGCCAGCAGTTGCACGGGGACGGAGGGCGTGCGGCTGAGGACGGCGTACAGGCCCATCGAGGCGCCGTATATCAGGCCGAGGACGACGGATATCCCCACGTGGGTGCTGAGCTTGAGATGCTCGGTGCCTCCTGCCAGAAGCTCGGGGTCCGTCTTGCTGCCCCGTAGCAGGTCGTCCAGCTCCCTGAGCCAGCCTCTCGCTGCCATACGCAGGCCCCCCGACGCGGTTGCACAGCCGTTACGCACGACACTCGAAGCCCATTATGGTTGGGCCTCAATCCCAATGTCAATACGTTTCCGAGCGCCGGCACACGCTTGCTCCAGGCCGGTTGCCCCAATGTCCATCGGGCGGCGGGGAACAAGCGCAGTCGCGCTCAGACCATCTCGTCCCAGCGGAATCCCAGGCCCGTCTCGCCCAGGCTCTCCAGCGAGACCTGCCCGTCCCGGCGTCGGCACACGCCCGGATGGACCTTTGCCACCCGCTCGTTCGCCGCGGGGAAATACTGGCACGAGTTCGTCTCCACGCCCATCATCGGGTAGATCCTGGCTGCCATGCCGGCGGAATGGACCAGAGCGATGTCGGGGTTGGTCAGGTCCTGCACGGTGTAGGGGATGCCGCCTTCGCGCGCCCGGGAGGCGAAGATCATCGCCGAGGACTGGCCCTTGCACGACTTGAGCGCCACGCCGGACCAGTTCGTCTCCATCGCCAGGTCGAAGTCCTCCAGCGACGTGAGACTCTCGTCGATGATGACGGGCTTGAGGGCGGCTATCTCGCTCATGTCGTGCCGGGTGCCGCGCAGGTCGCGGCTGGTGGGCTGCTCGATGTAGAGGATCGCTTCGAAGGCCCCGGGCTCCTGCTCTTTGAGCCGCCTGAGCATCTCCACGATGTAGTCCGGGCTGTCGCACTGCTCGTTGGTGTCCGCGCTCATGTGCAGTTCGCTGATGCCGAGCTTGGCGTGCAGTTCCTTCGCGATGCGATAGACCTCGCAGATGCGGTCCAGGTCCCAGTCCAGGTCGGTGCCCCTCAGCTTGACCTTCAGGCAGGTCAGGCCATCGCGCTCGATCCACCCCTCCATGGCCCAGGGAAGGCCGTCGTCCGGTTTGCCGGGCGCCACGTCCTTGTTCCGGAGAGTGTCCAGGCCGCCGACCAGGTGGAAAGCAGGGATGCGATCCGGGTAGGCGGGCCGGATGTAGTCGGCCACGTACTTGCCCTTGAACTCGGGGCCGAGGTAGGCGGACAGGTCGCGGTTGCAGAACTCGGGCCCGTATCCGTCGTAGGTGCAGATGCCGTTGACGTTGCCGAAGCCGTCGTGCAGCGCGGCGTCCAGCGGGCTGGCGGAGACGAGCTGCGCCAGCCGCGGAAGGGCGTATGGCATCCCGTTCTTCTCGCCCGCTTCCTTCGCCAGGGGCTCGAAGAGATCCTCCAGTTCGAGCGCAATATCGATGGGATGGGCATACTCGTTGTAATCGGCCGCGGAAGTGCAGAAGCGCTCCGCGAAGTCGATCATTGCCTTCTCGCGGACCGGATGCTCGATGCGTGGGTCCGGGAAGGCCCAGAAGTCCATGAGCCAGATGCCGCCGTGTCCCTTGGCCCGCTCGCCGCGCCGGTTCTCGACCGTGGCGGTTACCAGGCAATACGTATCGTCCGGTACCACGGAGGCACCGAACTTCAGCGGTTCGCGGGCGTCGACCCGGCTCATCTCCGTGGTGATGTCAACGATGCGTATGTCGGTCTCCTTAGACATCTGCGCGTGCACCTCCGTCAAATGAGAGCTATGGCATGCGTCCGCCCGGATAGTCTACAGCTTGGTGCTCAGGATTCAAGCAGAACGGCCCCCTGGCCGCGCTGTGCGGGCGCCGTTGACACCTCCGATCCCCTGTTGTATAAACGGCTCGTTGGCCCTTCGGGCGGCAATATGGAAGGAGACGGGCCGTGAGCGGCAAGGGAAAAGTGGTCCTGGCCTACTCAGGCGGACTCGACACGTCGGTTGCCATCAAGTGGATCCAGGAGACCTACGGGCTGGACGTCATCACGCTGACCATCGACCTTGGGACGCACGAAGACCTGGAGACCATCCGCGCCAGGGCCGTCGAGGTCGGCGCGGTCAAGGCGCTCGTGGTGGACGCCTCCGCCGTCTTCGTCGAGTACTTTATCTGGCCCGCGCTTCAGGCGGGCGCCCTCTACGAAGGGGCGTATCCGCTGGCCACGGCACTGGGTCGGCCCCTGATCGCCAAGCTGCTCGTGGACACCGCCCACAGCGAGGGCGCCGGCGCCGTGGCCCACGGCTGCACGGGCAAGGGCAACGATCAGGTGCGCTTCGACGTGTCCACCAAGACGCTGGCGCCGGACCTGGACATCATCGCCCCGGCCCGCGAGTGGGGCATGAACCGACAGGATGAGATCGAGTACGCCGCCACACACGGCATCCAGATAGACGTCACCAAGAAGAGCCCCTACTCGACCGACGAGAACGTCTGGGGCCGCAGCGTCGAGTGCGGCATCCTGGAGGATCCCTGGACCGAACCCCCGGAGGACGTCTACGCCTGGACGGTGAGCCCGGCGGAGGCCCCCGACGAGCCCGAATGTGTCGAAGTAGACTTCGAGAAGGGCGTGCCCGTCGGCCTGGACGGCGAAGGAATGGCGGGCGTCGACCTGATAGAGGAGCTGAACCGGAGGGCCGGCCGTCACGGCGTCGGCCGAGTCGACCACATCGAGAACCGGCTGGTCGGCATCAAGAGCCGGGAGATCTACGAGGCGCCGGCCGCAGCCCTCCTGCACGCGGCGCATCGCGTCCTGGAAGGCATGACGATGACGCGGCAGGCGCTGCGGTTCAAGGAGATCGTCAGCCGCCACTACGCCGACTTGATCTACGACGGCCTCTGGTTCTGCAAGTTCCACCAGGACCTGGCCGCCTACGTGCTGAGCAGCCAGCAGGTCGTCAGCGGCTCGGTGAAGATGAAGCTGTTCAAGGGAAGTGCGGTCAAGGTCGGCGTGCGAAGCGAGTTCTCCCTTTACAGCAAAGGGCTGGCCACCTATGACAAGGGCGACCTGTTCGATCACAAGGCGGCCATCGGCTTCATTGCGCTTCACGGCCTTCCGCTTCGCACCCAGGCGCAGGTGCTGAAGAACGCGTTGCCGGAGGAGACGGTCCGTCCGAAGCTGAGCCCGCCGGAGATCAAGCCGCGTTAGCCACTCGGCGGGTGGGGTTGTGTTGCCCGTCTTCCCGGGCACAGTGCCTCGGGCCTCCGTCCGCGTCGGCTCGTCACCCGTTCCGAAATGCCATGAGCATTCGCATTCTACCGCCCAACGTCGCCAACAAGATCGCCGCTGGCGAGGTGGTGGAGCGTCCGGCGTCCGTCGTCAAGGAGCTCATCGAGAACTCGATCGACGCCGAGGCGGGCCGCGTGGAAGTCGAGCTTGAGGACGGCGGCGCAAACCTGATCCGCGTCGTGGACGATGGCTGTGGGATGGACGCCGAGGACCTGGCGCTCGCCTTCGCCAGCCACGCTACCAGCAAGCTCACCACGGAAGACGACCTTTTCCACGTCCGGACCATGGGATTCCGGGGCGAGGCCCTGGCCAGCATCGGCGCCGTCTCGGATGCACGCCTCGTCTCGCGCACGGCGGCAAGCGACTCCGGTCATGAGGTGGAGGTGAAGGCCGGCGAGATCGGCCACGTTCGGGCCTGCGGCGCACCCGTCGGCACGCAGGTCGAAATCAGGAACCTGTTCTACAACGTGCCGGTGCGCAAGAAGTTCCTCAAGACCACGGCCACCGAGATGGCCCACGTCACGGAGGCCGTCACGCGCCTGGCTTTGGTTCAGCCGCAGGTGCATTTCGTGCTGACCCACAAGGGCAGGAAGGTCTTCAACCTGCCGCCTGCGGGGGATCCGGGCCAGAGGATCGGCGAGTTCTTCGGGCGCGAGATTGCGGACAACATGGTCCCCTTCGAATGGCAGAGCCCGGAACTCCGGATCGAGGGCTACCTGCTTCCCCCGACCGTTGATCGGCGCAACACGCGGATGCAGTACACCTACGTGAACGGCCGCTACGTCCGCGACAGCACGCTGCTGCACGCGATCTCCGAAGGGTACGCTGGCCTGGTGACGGCCGGCCGGAAGCCGGTCTGCTTCGTTTTTCTGTCGATGGACGCGGGCGCCGTCGACGTGAACGTGCACCCGACGAAGCTGGAGATCAAGTTCCGACGCGCGCGCGAAGTGCACCAGCAGGTGATGACGGCCATCCGGGAGGGACTTCGCGGGGCCAAGATCACCCCCCAGGTGGCCCTCACCTCCGCGGACGCTGCGCCGGATGCGGAGGCGAAGGAATCCGTCCGACAGGCGATAGCGGACTTCTTCTCCCGGGCGCCCGACGAGAGAGCGGGACGGGCGCCGCGGCCGGGCGCGCGTGGCGCGGGCACCGCTGGCCGGATGCCGTCCGCGCCCCCGGCAGAAAGGCAGGCCCCGCCCGCGCCCCATGCGGAAGCTCCGCCCGTGCGCGTCACGTTCGGCAACTGCCTCCAGGTGCTCGACTCCTACATCGTGGAAGAGGCCGAGGACGGCATCAACCTGATCGATCAGCACGCATTGCACGAGCGGATCCTCTACGACGCCATCAGTCGTCGGCTCCACGAAGGGAAGCTCGACAGCCAGCAACTGCTTGTGCCCGAACTGGTCGAGCTGCCCCAGCAGGAGTTCTACGCCGTCATGGACCTGAAGGAGGACCTGGCCCGCTTCGGGATGGAGATCGAGGCGTTCGGCGAGCGGACGGTGATCGTGCGTTCCTTCCCGCAGATACTGGGCAAGTTCGACGGGCGAGGCTTCTTCCAGGATCTGCTCGATGAGTTGGAGGGCCCGTCTGGAGCGCGCAAGGTGGGAGGGCGTGTGGAGAAGATCATCACGATGATGGCCTGCCGGGGAGCCGTCAAAGCCGGCCAGAGGCTGGGCCCCCAACAGATGCGCTGGCTCCTGGAGCAACGCTCCGAGGCCGGGCAGACGGATACCTGTCCGCACGGCCGGCCGACCACGATACACATCAGCCGCAAGGAGCTTGACAGACAGTTCCGCCGCACCTAACACCTAGCACCTAACACCTAACACCTAACACCTAACACTTAACACCCATCACCTGCTGTTCCATCCCCTGCAGGAGGTACGAATGAGCGACGAACGCAGTGAAGAGGCCGCAGGCGTCATGCAACGTTTCCCGGGCAATCCCGTCCTTTCGGCCGACGACGTGCCGTATCCGGCCAAGCTCGTGTTTAACGCGGGCGTCACCAGGTGGCGGGATCGGTACGTGATGGTGTTCCGCAATGACTTCGACCTGCGCGACGGCGTCTGGCCGAGGCAGACTAACCTGGGCCTGGCCTTCAGCGACGACGGCATCGAGTGGCAGGTGGCCGAGAAGCCATGCTTCTCGATGAAGACGGAGGAGATCCGCCGCGCCTACGATCCGCGCCTGACCGTGATCGAAGGGCGCTGCTACATGTGCCTTGCGGTTGACACCCGCCACGGCATCCGCGGAGGCGTGGCCGTGACGGAGGACTTCGAGGACTTCGAAGTGCTCAGCCTCTCCGCACCGGACAACCGCAACATGGTGCTGTTCCCCGAGCGCAGCGACGGCATGTTCATGCGCCTGGAGCGGCCTTTCCCCATATACGGGCGCGGCGCTCCCGAAGCGTTCGACATCTGGTTCTCCCGGTCGCCGGATTGCCGGTACTGGGGGGACACGGAGCTGGTGCTCGGCTCCGAGCAGGTGCCCTTCTGCAACAACAAGATCGGCCCGGCCGCCCCGCCCGTGCGGACGGACGCCGGCTGGCTGACCGTATTCCACGCCGTGTACAAGGACGACGAGCGCGAGCTGCCGAGCTGGGCCGGCGGATGGACCAAGCTCTACATGGCCGGCGTCATGTTGCTGGACCTCGATGAACCATGGAAGGTCATCGGCATCTCGCCCGAACCCCTGCTGGTGCCGCAGCCCGAGTACGAGTACGAGTGGCACGGCTTCCGGGGCGGCGCCATATTCCCCTGCGGCATGGTCGTGGAGGAAGACGGCACAGCTAAGCTCTATTACGGCGCAGCGGACACGGTCGTCGCCCTGGCGACGGCGCGCGTGGAGGACCTGATCGCGCTGTGCCGCCCCGTGTAGGCCGGCCGGGGCCGCCGGCGGCAGTCCATTCGACGATTCTCGTGGCACGCGACTGGCAGGCGGCGTCGCGCCCCATTATACTTGGGCGTCATCGCGGTGCGTGGGCGTTGCGGCTTGCACGGGAGCACGGGGCTGGAGCCCCGGGGATCGGTCACGATGGAAACCGTAAAGATCTCGCTGGGAGCAAGGTCCTACGACGTGCTGATGGACTTCGACATGCTCTCGGACCTCGCCGACGCGATGGCGGAGCGGGACCTGGACCGCAAGAACGTGGCCGTGATAACGAGCCCTACCGTCGGAGCCCACTACTACGCGGCGCTCGAAGCGGGCCTGCGCGATGCGGGCCTGGAGAACGTCGCCCGGTGGGACCTGCCCGACGGGGAGGAGAACAAGGACCTGGACCACTTTGTGGCCGCGGTCAGGTGGCTGGCGCGCTTTGCCTCCGATCCCTCCATCCAGCCCGTGGTGGTGGCGCTCGGCGGCGGCGTCGTCGGCGATCTGGGCGGGTTCGCAGCGGCCAGTTTCCGCCGCGGCGTACCCTACGTGCAGGTGCCCACCACGCTGCTGGCCGCCGTGGACAGCAGCGTCGGGGGGAAGACGGCCGTCAACCTGCCGGAGGGCAAGAACCTGGTCGGCGCTTTCTATCAGCCCAGCCTGGTCCATTGCGACCTGGCCACCCTGAGGACGCTGCCGGCGCGCGAGGTGCGGTCGGGCGTCGCTGAGGTGGTCAAGTACGGGGCCATTCTCGACGCCGACCTCTTCCAGTTCCTGGAGCTGTGCATCGAGGACCTGGTCGACCTGGCTCCGGCGGCGCTGCTGCGTGCGGTGCCGACCTGCGTGGCGCTCAAAGCGCAGGTGGTCGCTCAGGACGAAAGGGACGACCGGAGCGTCAGGATCTGCCTGAACTTCGGCCACACGCTGGGCCATGCCATCGAGAAGGCGGCCGCCGGTCGGCTGACCCACGGGGAGAGCGTGGCCATCGGCATGGTGGCCGCCGCCCGGATGTCCGCCGAGCTGGACCTCTGCCCGGCGGACGTGCCCGAGCGCCTGGAGCAGTTGCTCATCCGCGCCGGCCTGCCCGTCCGCACCGACGGTCTCGCCGTGGAGGAAGTGCTGGCTTTCATGCAACACGACAAGAAGTTCTTGACGGGACGGAACCGCTTCGTCCTGCTGGAGGATGTCGGGCAGTGGGTCGAGCGCGAGGGCGTTCCGACGGAGATCGTGAGCAAGGCCGCCCGTGAGGTGCTCCTGGAGGACTGAGCTTGCCGTTTGTTCGTGCCTGTTCTGCGAGGAGGCGTCGACATGATCAGCTTTCAGGAATTCCAGAAGGTGGAGATGAAGGTGGGCAGAGTCCTGGCCGTGGAGGACCACCCTAACGCCGACAAGCTGATGATCATCCGTGTGGACGTGGGAGAGGAATCGCCCCGGGTCCTCGTGGCGGGCCTCAAGGATTACTATGGGCCGGAGGAGCTGGCGGGCAGGCTCATCGTGGTGGTCACGAACCTGGAGCCCGCGCGGCTGCGCGGCGTCGAAAGCCAGGGCATGCTGTTGGCGGCCCAGGAGGGCGAAAAGGTGGTGTTCCTGACCCTCGACAAGGAGATCGCTCCGGGCTCGCCCGTGCTCTGACGGAGGCGGGCGGTTTCCTTGACAGCACAGCCTGTCTGGAGTATATTGAATTTTCGTAACTTTGGGCATGGCCCGCCTCTTGTCTCTCTTAGCTGGCTCCCTTCAGCGGGGCACTATGCGCACTGAATATGCCGCCGCTATGCCCGTAGCGGAGGGAGCGTACTCTGACGGTACATGCGGCATATGGCCTCTTTCGGGAGATTCACTTGGAGACGCCGAACGTTCGTGACCTGATCAAGGCCGGGTTCCACTTCGGCCATCGGACCAGCCGGTGGAACCCTGCAATGAAGCCCTACATATTCAAGCAGCGCAACCTCATCCACATCATCGACCTCCGCGCGACTTTACGGGGCCTCGTCACCGCACGGAGGCTGGCAGGCGCTGTGGCCGCCAAGGGCGAATACGTCCTGTTCGTCGGCACCAAGAAACAGGCATCCGACCTGGTGGAGCGCGAAGCCCGGCGCTGCAACATGCCCTTCGTGGCCGAACGCTGGCCCGGAGGCCTGCTCACCAATTACGCCACCGTCCGGACGCGGCTCGGCAGGCTCCACGAGCTGGAAGAGATGGAAGAGACGGGGCAGATCGACATCTACAGCAAGAAGATGGTCTCCTCGCTGCGGCGCGAGGAGCGCAAGATCCTGCGTAACCTGGGCGGCGTAAGGGAGATGAACAGGCTGCCGGGTCTGCTGGTCATGGTCGACCCGGCGCGGGAGCACATCGCCGTCAGGGAGGCCATCAAGCTGGCGGTGCCCATTGTCGGGCTGGCTGACACCGATGGCGACCCGGCTGAACTGGACGTCGTTGTGCCCGGTAACGATGATTCCATCGCTGCCATCGAGATCTTCCTGTGCACTCTGTCCGAAGCGGTCCTAAGCAGTCTGACCGGCCGGCCTGCCCCCGCCGAAAAGGGGCTCGAGCTGGAGACGCCTGAGGCCAGGGAAGCCCTTGCCGGGGCACCTGAGGCGCAAGCCGCCCCTGAGGCTGAGGCCGCTGAGACAGAGGCGACCCAGACGCCCCAAGGCGAGGCAGAGGAGCCGGACGAGGCAGTCAGCGAAGAAGTCACGGCCGGTGCCGAGGCCGACGAGGCCGAGGGCGCCGCAGAGGCCGACGAGGAGCCGGCCTAGGCGAGCGGTGGCGCCGGACGCGCTCACCTGCATGCGCCCGGGGGCGGCCCGCTGACTCAGGCTTCCGCCTCCCGCATAGAGAAGCAAACAATTGACCTGAACATCTCGTGGAGTGCAACGTGGCTGTAGCCGCTGAGGACGTGAAGAAGCTGCGCGACAAGACCGGCGCAGGATTGATGGACTGCAAACGGGCCCTCGAGGAGGCCGAAGGCGACCAGCAGAGGGCCGAGGCCGTCCTCCGCCAGAAGGGTCTGGACAAGGCGCTGGCGAAAGGAAGCCGCCAGACGGCCGAAGGCGTCATCGTCAGCTACATCCATGGCGACGGCCGCATCGGCGTGCTGATGGAGCTGGCCTGCGAGACCGATTTTGTGGCCCGCAACGAAGAGTTCCGCGAGCTGGCCAGAGAGCTCGCCATGCAGGTGGCCGCCATGAAGCCGCAGGTGGTGAGAGCGGAGGACCTGCCCGAACAGGTGGTAGAGGCCGAGCGCGAGATCTACGCCGCGCAGTTCGCAGACAAGCCGCAGAACGTCCTCGAACGCATTGTGGACGGGAAGATGGAGAAGTTCTACGAGCAGGTCTGCCTGCTCAATCAGCCCTACATGCGTGACGACTCGCGCACCGTGGACGAGGTCGTCAAGGACGCCATCGCCAAGCTGGGCGAGAACATCGAGGTGAGGCGTTTCGTGCGGATGGAGCTCGGGCAGGCGGACGAATAATGAGGGCGGCCCGCGCCGCCGGCTCGGCAGTTGGGGGGACGCATACATGGGGCAGGAGCCCGACCCGGGACGCGTCTTGCTGAAGTTGAGCGGGGATGCCTTCTCCGCCGGGGGACCGGACGTTTTTGATTCGCACGCTCTTGAGTTCATCGCGGCGGAGCTGGGCCGGACCGTCGAGGCCGGCGTCCAGGTCGCCGTGGTTATCGGCGGCGGCAACATCATGCGGGGGGCGAAGTTCTGCCCGGACGGGCCGGGCCGCATCGGCGCCGACTACGCCGGAATGCTGGCCACCGTGATCAACGGCGTTGTCCTGCGCGACTGCCTCTTACAGCAAGGCGTGCCGGCGAGCCATTACTCCGCATTCCGCATCTCCCACATGGTGGACGACTTCGAGCCGGAGCGTTGCGTCGCCGACCTGGAGGAAGGGCGGGTCGTCCTGCTGTCCGGCGGCACGGGAAACCCGTTCTTCACCACGGACACGGCGGCGGCCCTCCGCGCCGTCGAGATCGGGGCCGACCTGCTGCTCAAAGCCACGCGCGTGGACGGCGTCTATTCCGCCGACCCGGAAACGGACGCCGATGCCCAACTCTTCGAGGCCATCCGCTACGACGAAGTGCTTGAGCGCAGGCTGGCCGTGATGGACCTGACGGCGGTCTCGCTGTGTCTGGCCAATGAGCTGCCCGTGCGGGTCTTCAACTTCGCCGTCGAGGGGAACATCCGGCGTGCGGCGCTCGGCGAGTCCATTGGCACGCTGATAGGGGGATTCGAAGATGCCTGTTGATGAAATCCTGCTGGACGCCGAAGAGCGCATGGAGAAGGCAGTGCAGGTCTTCAAGGATAACCTGCGCGGCATACGCACCGGCACTGCCAGCGCGGGCCTGGTCGATTCGATCCGCGTGGACTACTACGGCTCGCCCACCCCGCTGAAGCAGCTCGCCCAGATCGCCGTTCCGGACCCGCAGCATATCCTCATCAAGCCGTATGACCCCAGCAGCCTGGGGGACATCGAGCGGGCCATACAGACCAGCGACATCGGCATCAACCCGCAGAACGACGGCAAGCTGATCCGGCTGGCTATCCCCGGCCTGAGCCAGGAGCGCCGCGAACAGCTCGTCGGGCGCGTCAAGAACCTGGCCGAGGAGGCGCGAGTTGCGGTTCGCAATATCCGCCGCGACGCCAACCGCCAGCTCGACAAGGAAGAGAAGGCGTCCGAGATCAGCGAGGACGACTGCCGCCGGGCCAAGGACGACGTGCAGGAGCTCACCGGTCAGTACGAGGGGCAGATCGACGAGGTCCTCGAAAAGAAGACCGACGAGATCATGCAGGTGTGAGCGCTGGCTGGGGTCGCGAGCGGCATCGAACTGAAGCCGCTCCCCGAGGGCACTTGCGCCGCGTGTTCGCCATGCCGTCGAGAACGGTTTTCGAACTGTGCCTCGCGCGGTGGCGAGCCCTTTGCGGCCGCTGGGCGCGGTGCTACTGGGGCGGGAAGCTGAGGGGGTCCAGGGGGTCGGTGCCGGCGGCGGCCTCTTCCGCGTCGGACCAACCGTCGCCGTCGTCGTCCGCGTCGGCGTTGTCTCCGACGCCGTCGCCGTCCGTGTCCCGCTGCTCGTCGGGGTCCAGCGGAAAGGCATCCCACGGCACCGCCTTTGCGCGCGGGACGCCGTCCCCATCGAAGTCCATCTCTTCGTAATCGGGAACGCCGTTGCGGTTCCGGTCGTCTCCCAGCCCGTCGCCGTCGATGTCTGCGTCGAGGTTATCACCGATCAGGTCGTGGTCTGCATCCGCCCACTCCTCGGGCTCGAGCGGGAAAGCGTCCTGCTCGTCCGGCACGCCGTCGCTGTCGTCGTCCTCGTCCGCGTTGTTGATGAGGCCGTCGCGGTCCAGGTCCGGGGCCGTGTCGGGGCTGATGAGGATGGCGGCGTCCACCTTGAACGGCGGCACGCGCAGCCGTTGCGGCCCTGCGGCGACATCGAACGGGCCGAGGACCTCCGCCGTTACCGGCGAGTAGAACCAGAGCTTGCCCTCGCGCGGGACGTCGAGCTCAACGGTCAGATCCTCAACCGGCGCCGTATGGCTGGTGTAGTGGTGCAGGTACACGGCCGCCCTCTCCGGCGAGGCGAGGGCATAGGCCCTGACCTCCTCGGGAGCGGAAACCTTGACTTCAACCGGACGCACGTCCGCGTCCAGGCAGTAGCAGAAGTCCTGGAGGGCGGCGACGTATTCGCGCTCGCGCGGCCCGAGCCAGATGTTCATGAAGTGCCCATCCCGCGCGTAGCTTGTGCTCCAGAAGACGAACCCGATCTCGTTGAAGAACGCCGTCCAGAGCCGGATGCGCATCCGCCGGGCCGAGCCCTCGTCCCAGACGCCGCCTACGCCGGCGGGCCGCGGCTTCTTCGGGTCGACGTAGTTGCCCTGCTCACCCACGATCACGGGCTTGCCGTGCTGCTTCCATCCGCGCGCCCGGTTGGCCGTCTCGACGTCGGAGCGCAGCTCGTTCTCCCGCGCATACCAATGGGGCGCGTTGATCTCGATGCCGTCCAGCTCCGGCCTTTCCCAGCTCGTCGTGATCGGATGCCCGTACGGATCGAGCGAACGGAGGTAGGGGACCATCCGGGCATACCACTCGTCGGCTGCCTTCTGCTCGTTCAGGAACTCCCAGAAGTCGGCGTACGCGCCCCAGCGGTCCACGCTGTACTTGATGAACCGCCTGACCTTCGCCATTCCCTCGGCGTTCTGCGGCTCCTGGTTGAAGACCTTCTGGTAGCCGAACAGGCCGTACATCACGCGGAAGCCGTACTTGCGCGCGTGGCGCAGGAGCTCATCCGTCATGATGCCTTCCTGCACGCGGTAGTGGTCGAGGTCGTCGTAGAGCTCGTACGAGCAGTTATTCTGGGAGAACCGGAAGAGGTCGAAGCCGCATCGGGCGTAGCGGCGGAAGTAGACGTCGGCGTTCTGAGGATTCATCGAAGGCCCGCGCACGTAGAGCGGCCCGGGCGGCAGCTCGACCAGGTTGGTGCGGTCGGTGCGAAAGGGTCCCTCCAGGGCCATGCCGTCCAGCGCGGAGCCCGTCCCGTGCCCGTCGCCGACGCACTCCTGCAAGCCGACCGGGAAGAAGGGCGTGCCGTCGTCGAAGACCCAGCGGAACGGATTCCGCGGATGCTGCCGCACGAAGCCGTGGCGGGGCACCCGGCCCGGCACACAGGCGAAGGAGCCCTGGCCGACCGCTTCGTCGCCGGAGCTGTTCCGAAACACGTAGCGGTAGGTCCAGCGGCCCAGTTCGGCGGGCGCGAAACGCGCCTTCCATGTGTCTGCTTTGCGTCTGACGTACTCTTTCCTGCTCGCATGCCCGCCGGGAGCGGGCTCCAGGACGCGCACTTCGACCGGCTCCTCGGACCCGTAGTGGAAGCCGCCCACGGCGAACTGCCTGGCTGACGGCGCCGTGAAGGTGACGTCGATTCTCACGTCGAAGAACGGATCTGTGTAGGTGCGCTCGTGCGTGAAGGTGATCTCGAACACCGCGAAGGGCGGCAGCGCTTGAGTGTTCTGCACGTGCGAAACCGCCAGAGGCGCGGCGTGCAGCCTGCCGGCCAGCAGAAGCACAATCGCCAGCGCGATCGGCCATCCGCACATTCTCGCAGGGCGTGCCATGGTTACTTCCGGGTCGGAAAGGTCATGGCTTCCATGTAGTGCCCCTGGAAGTCGGGGCGGGCGGCAAGCTCGATGTATTCGGTCTTGCGGCTGATGTGCTCGGCTTCGGCGCGGCAGTCACGGCAGGCCAGCGCCGTTCTCGCCCCGGTCGCGGCCGCGTTGCCGATGAACTCGATGCGGTCGGTGGGGATGTCGGGCAGCAAGCCGATGCGTTTGGCCTGCGAGCGGCGGATGAAGTTCCCGAACCCGCCGGCGAGCAGCAGCCTGGGGAGCTTGTCCGTATCGATGCCGAACACGCTGGAGATCACCTCGATGCCGGCCCGGATGGCGGCCTTCGCAAGCTGGACCTCCCGGATGTCGCGCTGCGTGAGCAGGATGGCTTTGCCGGTCTTGCTCTGTGCGGCCTCGACCAGGACGACGGCCGGCTGATCCTCGAACGTGGTCAGCGCGCGGCGCAGACCTTCGGGCAGGTTGCCCGCGTTCTGCGCGCTCAGGATGCGGCCGGTCTCGTCTATCGCGCCGGCGTCGAGCAGTTCGGCGACGGCGTCCATCAGTCCGCTGCCGCAGATGCCGGTTGCCCGGCCGCCGCCGATCACGCTGGCTTCGATCTCCTCATTGACGACGAGTTTGCTGATGGCCCCTTCGGTGGCCCTCATGCCGTGGTGGATTCGGGCGCCTTCGAAGGCCGGCCCGGCCGCGCAGGAGCAGGCGATCAGGCGGTCGCGGTTGCCGATGACGACCTCGCCGTTGGTGCCGATGTCCACGCTCATCTTGACGTCTTCGTCCCGGGCCATTCCGGCAGCCAGGATCATCGCGACCGTATCGCTGCCGACGAAGCCGGCGATGTTCGGCAGCACGTGGAGGTTTGCGTTCCGGTTGATCCGGAGGCCGATCTCGCGGGCCTTCGCGTCCACTGCTTCCCTGAGGACGGCCACGTAGGGCGCGCGGCCGATGGAGGCAGGGTCGACGCCGAGGAAGATGTGGCTCATGGTCGTGTTGCCGACGGCGGTGGCCTCGTATATGTCGTCGGGCTGGATGCCGGCGGCATCGCACAATTCGGCAATGATGTTGTTCAGGGAGGTCAGCAGTCGCTCGCGCATCCTGTCCAGGCCGTCCGGGTTCTTCTGGGCGTAGCTGATCCGGCTGACGACGTCATCGCCGAAGTGGATCTGCGGATTGGTGCGGCTGGCTGCGGCGCGCGAGCCCGGGCGCTCGGCCCTCGCCAGGTTCGTCAGGGAACCGACGATGGTCGTGGTGCCGATGTCGAACGCCACGCCCCAGAGGCGGTCAGCCGTATCGCCGCCCTCGACGGACTGGATACGGTTGTTCTCCAGCACGACGGTCACGTCGCCCCCGTGCGTCCTGAGGATGTGAGGGAGGGCGCGAATGAGGGGAAGCTTCGCCTCCAGGCCCTCGATGCCTACGGCGTCCTTGAGCCGGTCGACGTCGCTGCGCTGGTCCTCGACCGTGGGCTCAGGCAGGGTTACAAACTGCTTCCGCAGGTTCGGCCGGAAGGGGTAAGCGCGTCCCTCGCCTTCGGTATGGATCTGTTGTTCAAAGAAGCGCGTCTCCTGCGGCACGGAGACGGTTATGGGGCCCTGGATTTCAAGCTGACAGGCGAGCCGCCATCCTTCGGCGATTCGATGATCGTCCAGGTGCCGGCGGTCGGCAGGGGCGGGCTCGGGGGCGTTCTCGAGCACCTCGACCAGGCACTTGCCGCACGTTCCCTCTCCGCCGCAGGGCTGGTTGAGAATAATGCCGGCCTGGCCGGCAGCCTCGACGAGCTTCGTCCCGCGCAGCACGAAGACACTGCGGCCCTCCGGCTGGAAAGTGACCCGGCACGTGTCGCGTTTCATTCGAACGCCCTCAGTATGCAGGTGAGAAGCCGATCCCGGCTCGCGTCGAGACTGGATTGCTCCAGGGCCCTCCAGGGCCCGAGAATAGGCATGCGGCTCAAGCGAAGACAAGTGCCCCCGGCGGGGCGGGCCTGTACTCCAGCGGCTCCATCGTATGGGTGCCCCGTCCCTGCGTGAGGGAGCGCAGTCTTGTGGCGAAGCCGAACAGCTCGACCAGAGGAGCGACGGCCAGCAGCACACGGACTGCGCCGCGGGAGACGACCTCCTGTATGGCGCCCCGGCAGCTATTGATGTAGCTGATCACGTCCCCCATGTGGCCTTCGGGAGTCATGATCTCCAGGCGCATGAAAGGCTCGTACAGCTCGCAGCCGGCCTGCTCCATGGCGCGCCTCTGTGCGGCTGACGTCGCCGCCTCGAAGGCGAGTTCGGTCGAGTCGGTGGGATGCGTGGCGCCGTCCAGAAGCGTCGCCTTCACGTTGATGAGGGGGAAGCCGTACAGGGGGCCCGAGGCGCTCTGGGTCAGTGCGCGCTCGATGGCACGGGCAAAGTGGAGCGACAGGACTTCTTTTGCCGCCCGGTTCTCGAATTCCAGGCCGGCGGCGCCGGGCGCCGGCTCGAAAGAGATCACCACGCGGGCGAACTGGCCGTGACCTTCCAGTTCCCGCTCGAAGGTTTCGTCAACGGTGATCGGTCTCTTGATGCTCTCGCGGTAGGAGACCCGGGGCGGGCCCACGCGCGCGTCGACGTTGAACTCCCGCAGCAGGCGATCTCGGATTATGTCCAGGTGCAGCTCCCCCATGCCACTGATCAGAAGCTGCCCCGTGTGGGGGTCTACGGTCTGGCGGAAGGTCGGGTCCTCTCTGGCCAGTGCTTGGAGGGCCTCGTCCAGCTTCTTCCTGTCCGCCTGTGTCTTCGGCTCGATGGCCATCGAGATGACGGTCTGCGGCACGTGCATGCGCTCGTAGACGATGGGGTCCCTCCTGTCGCAGAGGGTGTCCCCCGTGACCGTGACTTTGAGGCCCAGGGCGGCGACGATCGAGCCCGGTCCCACCTCGTCCAGTTGCTCGCGCGAGTTCGCGTGCATGCGATAGAGGCGGGTGACGTGCTCCATTTTCTCCTGGTTGGAGTTGTAGACGCGGCTGCGCTCTCGAACCCGCCCGCTGTAGACGCGGATAAAGTGCAGGTCCCCGTGTTTGTCGCCCTGGATCTTGAAAGCGATGGCGCTGAATGGTTCTTTCTCGCTGGCGCTTCGCCGGACGGTCTTGCCGGACTTCGGGTCGACTCCGGCTATGGGAGGCACGTCGAGGGGGGAGGGGAGGTAATCGCAGACGGCGTCCAGAAGCTGCTGAATGCCGCGGTTGCGCAGCGCGGCGCCGCAGAGGACGGGCTGGAGCTTTCCGGCGATGCAGGCCTCTCGCAGGGCCTTGCGGATGTCGGCGGTCGTGATAGGCTGCTCGGTCAGGAACTTGTCGCCCAGCCAGTCGACGTTCTCACAAAGCGTCTCGACCATGTGGGCCCGCCACTGCTCCGTCTGGTCGGAGTACTCGTCGGGAATCTCCTGCACTTCGTACTGCGCCCCGAGGGTCTCGTCTTTGAACAGGACGGCCTCCCGGTGCAGCAGGTCGATGACGCCGACGAAATCGCTCTCGCCGCCCAGGGGCAGTTGCACGGGCAGGGGATGGGCACCGAGCCGCTTCTCGACCTCGGAGACGACGCGGAGGAAGTCACTGCCCATGCGGTCCAGCTTATTCACGAAGCAGATGCGGGGCACCTTGTAGCGGCTGGCCTGGTGCCAGACGGTCTCGCTCTGGGCCTGGACGCCTCCCACGCCGCAGAAGACGACGACCACGCCGTCAAGCACGCGCAAGCAGCGCTCCACCTCCATGGTGAAGTCCACGTGGCCCGGGGTGTCGATGATGTTGACCTGGTGCTGTTCGCCGCGCGGGGAGGCATTGCCGTCCTGCTTGGTCTTCCAGAAGCAGGAGGTGGCGGCCGAGACGATGGTAATGCCGCGTTCCTGCTCCTGGGGTTTCCAGTCCATGGCGGCCGTGCCCTCGTCGACGCTGCCCATACGGTGAACGCGGCCGGTGTAGTAGAGGACGCGTTCGGTAACGGTTGTCTTGCCGGCGTCGATGTGGGCGGCGATACCGATGTTGCGGA
>CAZSET010000020.1:0-26811 GCA_964605915.1 uncultured candidatus Brocadiaceae bacterium
CGGGGGGGCGAGCTGTACCTCGTTCTGGGCGGTGACAGCCTCCACGACATCCAGACCTGGTGGCGCGCCGAGGAGCTGGTCTGCGAGGTGGACATCATTGCCTTCGACAGGCCCGGCCGCACGGTCGAAGAAGCGCTCACCAGGCTGCAGGGCGTGTTTGGCGAGGCATGGGCGGACCGTGTGCGCGAACTGAAAGTCGATGCTCCGCTGCTCGACATCTCGGCCACGGGAATACGTCGTCGAATAGGGGAGGGCAAATCCGTCCGCTACCTGGTGCCGGAGGCCGTCCGCATCTACATCATGGATAACGGCCTTTACGCCGACGCCTGATCGGACGCCATCGCGCCCGGCTGAGGGCGCCGGTTACTCGGGCTCCTCGTCTTCGATGTCTTCCAGCTCGCGTCGGCCAATGCGTCGAAGGTCCTGCCTTCGTTTGCGCCGGCTTGGCGTGCGCTTCACCTTGGCGACCTGCTCCGTCGGCTCCTCGACGTCCGTCTCCCGGGGCACCCGTTGCTCTTCGGTGGTCTCGACGATCCTCACGTAGCTGTCGTAGCGGTCCGGGGGCAGGTCCCCGGCTTCGACCGCTTCCTTCACCGCACAGCCGGGCTCGTGGGTGTGCAGGCAGTCGGGCATTCGGCAGTCGGCGGACAGCTCCCATATGTGGGGGAAGAATTGGGCTACGTCCCGCTTCTCAATATCCCACAGCGTGAACTCCCGTATGCCCGGCGTGTCCACCACGTAGCCGCCGATGTCGAGCGTCAACAGCGAAACGCTTGTGGTCGTGTGCCGTCCCTTCTGCCTGACGGGGCCGGTCCTGAGCCTCAGGCCCGGTTGGATCGCATTGATCAGAGCCGACTTGCCGACGCCGCTGTGGCCGGCCAGGACCGTGCTCTTCTCGCGCAGGACGTCCTTCAGGGCCTCCAGGCCCGTGCGCTGGGTGGCGCTGGTCAGAAGGACGGCGTATTCCATCTCGCGGTAGATATTGGCCACGTCCGCGTACTCCGATTCGTCCTTCGCGAGGTCGATCTTGTTGATGCAGACGACGGGCTCGATGCCGCCGGCCTCTCCGGCGATGACGTAGCGGTCGATGATGCCGGGCGTGAGCGGCGGCTTGCGAACCGAAGCAACGATGAGGAGCTGGTCCACGTTGGCGACGATGACGTGCTCGATCCTCGGGTCGCGGGGGAACCGCCGCGAGAGCTTGGTCCTGCGGGGGCAGACCTCCTCGACGACGCCCTCGCCCTCCTCGGTAGGCGTGAAGACTATGCGATCGCCGACGGCCAGCGGCTTCGATTCCCCCGTGTCGCTCTCCACCAGCCGGCCGCGGACCCGGCACTCATAGGTTCTGCCGGCCGCGCTCACTTCGCACAGGACCGACCGTATCTTCGTGACCGTCCCTTCCATACGCTCCTTCACTCGGCGCCGGGACCGCGGCGTCCCAGCTCGGTGAACAGGTGGTCCAGCGCCAGGCGGCGGTTGGCGTTGCCGCCGACGGCCTCGATGACGTCGAGCACCAGATCGGCCTCCTCCAGGAAACGGTCGGGCTCGGCGCCGGCGGCCGTCTCCCGGATCGCGTCCCGCGCGGCCCGGTTGCACAGCAGTGGCCCGCCTTCGGGATCAGCCGCCGCCACGGCGAGGTCGCGGTAGTAGAGGAGGGCGCACTCGAGCAGCTCCTGGAGCCGGATGCGGCTTTCGGCGGCGGAGCCGCCTCCCTGCCTGGCCAGGCCGTCCAGCCAGTCGGAAAGGGGGAAGTTGCCCTCGATGGAGATCGGCCGGAGCTGATCGACCAGCTCCTTGTTGAACAAGTGCAGCTCAGTCTGGCGAAGCCGTTCGGCCAGGCCGGGGCTACCCCAGGCCCGCCGGGCCAGCCAGTGCGCGTCATCCGGGGGCATGTCGTCTGCTTCCAGACGAGCGGCCAGAGCCTCGGGCTTCAGGTTCCGGAACCTGACGAGGCGGCACCGGCTGATCACGGTCTCCGGGATCGGGCGAAGCGTCGAGGCAATGAGCACGAAGACGCAGCCGCCAGGCGGCTCCTCCAACGTCTTCAGGAAGCAGTTGGCCGCCTCGATGGTCAGACGTTCGGCGTCGCAGACGACGAAGACGCGGCGCGCTGCGATCACCGGCTTCAGGGCCGCCGCGCGCTGCATCTCGCGCACCGCCAGGATCGGGACAAGCTGCTTGCCCTCGGGAACGGCTTCCTGGCGGTAGTCGGGGTGAGTTCCGGCTGCCAGGAGCCTGCAGTTCCGACAGCCCCCGCACGCGGCATCCGGCTGCGGGCTGTCGCCGCACAGCAGGATGCGCGCGAGCTCCTGCGCCATGGCCAGGCGCCCCGTGCCGGCCGAGCCCAGGAAGATGAAGGCATGCGGCAGCCTGCCGCTTCTGAGCGCCGCCCGGATCAGCCGCGCCGCAGTCTCCTGTCCCGGAATGTCGTCCAGCGACATTGTGCCCTCAGTTACTCCTCCACCATGGCGAGCACCCCGTCGACCTTAACCTTGTCTCCCTCCGCGGCGCGGATGCTCTTGATCGTACCGCTGAGCGGGGCGGGCACGGTGAAGGCCGCCTTGTCCGTCAGCATTTCCACCATGTCCTGTCCTTCCTCCAGCTCCTCGCCTTCCTCCACGTACCAGAAGGAGACTTCGGCCTCGTCTGGAGCATCCTCGCCCAGGGGCGGCAGCTTAACTTCGACTTCCATGTTGTCCTCCGCTTGTGCTTCCCTGTTTCTGGCCGCGCCGGCCCAATACCGCGGCGGCCACAGCTTCGGCGTGGTAGCTGCTTCGCACGAAGGGGCCGCTGGAAACGGCTGCGAATCCCATCTCCAGCGCTTGGGCCTTCAGTTCGTCGAAGCGCTCCGGCGGCACGAACTCGACGACGGGATGGTGCGCCTCGGAGGGAGCCAGGTACTGCCCGAGCGTCAACACCCGGCAGCCTGCGTCCAACAGGTCCGTGAATACTGCGGCCAGTTCATCCTCCGTTTCTCCGAGGCCCAGCATCAGGCCGCTCTTGACGACGGCGGGCGGCGAGCGCCGTGCTGCGTGCGCCAGCACCGCCAGCGAGCGGCCGTAGTCGGCCTGCGGCCGGACTTCGGGATACAGCCTGGGGACCGTCTCGACGTTGTGGTTGAAGACCTCCGGCCCGGCTTCCAGCACGCGGTCCACGTCATCGAGGTGCCCGCCGAAGTCCGGCACGAGCACCTCCACGTTTGCCGTCGCGCTCTCGTGGACGGCCCGGATCGTCCGGGCGAACTGCGCGGCCCCGCCGTCGGGCAGGTCGTCGCGAGTCACGCTCGTGATGACCACGTGGCGCAGTCCCATCCGGCGCACTGCTTCGGCGATGCGAGCCGGTTCGTCGGGATCGGGGGGCTGAGGGACGCCGCTGGCGACGGCGCAGAACGTGCAGTTCCTCGTGCAGACCGACCCCATTATCATGAACGTGGCCGTTCCTTGAGCGAAGCACTCCCCCATGTTCGGGCAGTGGGCCTCCTGGCAGACCGTGCGCAGGTCGAGCTCCTCCAGCAATGCCCGAACCCGTTCGGTGTCGGCGCGCGGCAGGAGCCGCTTCTTCAGCCAGGGCGCCAGTTTCCTGCCGGTTTTCCTCATGCCGTCGCGACCCTCTCCATGGGGGCCTTCTCAAGGGACATTCTGAAGTCCTCGGCGAAGTACTCGGCCGCCCGCTCGGCCACTTCTCCCATGGGCGGCGCGGACCCTAGCTCGCGCTCCAGGGACGTGATCTCGACCTGTCGCATGCCGCACGGGACAATCAGATCGAACCCGGTCAGGTTCGTCGAAACGTTCAGCGCTACGCCGTGATAGCTGACCCACCGGCGCACGGCGATGCCGATCGACGCGATCTTCCTATCCTCCACCCAGACGCCCGTGTGCGGCGAGTCCGCATGGGCCGGAACGCTGTAGCTGCGGCAGAGCCGAACGAGCCAGCCTTCCAGGTCCCGCAGGAAACGGTGCAGGTCACGCCCGCGCGCCCTCAGGTGGACGATGGGGTAGACCACCAACTGGCCCGGACCATGGAAGGTGACTTCTCCGCCGCGGTTCGTCTCGGCGACCGTGACTCCGAGTTCCGCCAGCCGCGCGTCGCTCGCCAGCACATCCGAGTGGTTGCCCCTGCGCCCGACCGTAATCGTCGCAGGATGCTCGACCAGGAGCAGATAGTTCGTCCGGCCGCTGGAAGCGATGCAGGCGTCCCGCAGCCGCTCCTGAAGCTGCATGGCTTCCCGGTAATCCAGACGGAGCAGGTCGGGGCAGAGCAGCTTCGGCAGTGCGGCGGGCGGCATCGCGGTCAACCCCTCCAGTTCACGGGCAGGCCGATTAGCCCTTCGGCCGCTTCCTGAAGCGCCTCAGGCAGCGTGGGATGGGCGTGGATGGTCTCCGCCAGCTCCTCGGCGGTGCACTCCAACTGCATGGCCAGGGCGGCCTCGCCGATCAAGGAGCTCGCCTCCGGCCCGCAGATGTGAACGCCCAGCAGCTCGCCGGTCTTCGCGTCGGCCAGCATCTTGACGAAACCGTCCGTCTCGCCCAGGATGTGGGCCTTGCCCAGGGCCAGCAGCGGGAACTTCTTCACCACGATCTCCCCGACGGACTTGCGCGCCTCGTCTTCGGTCAGGCCCACCGTGCCGATCTCCGGGAAGGTGAACGCGCAGGCGGGCACGACGCGGTGGTCCATGGCGGCGGTAAGCGAGCCCGTGGCGTGAGATGCGGCCACGATGCCCTCCCGGCTGCCGGCGTGGGCCAGCATCGCGTGGCCGACCACGTCGCCCGCGGCGTAGACGTGGGGCTGCGTCGTCTGCATGTGCTCGTTGACGCTCAACTGCCCCTGCTCGCCCGCCTGAAGGCCGGCCCGCTCGATGTCCAGGCCGCCGCAGTCCGCCCGCCGTCCCACGCAGACCAGCATCCGTTGCGCCGTGACTTCCTCCCCGTTCGTCAGCTTCGCGCGTACGCCGCCCTTGTCCTTGCTGACGCTCTCCAGGCGAACGCCGGTCGACATGGCAACGCCGAGCTTCTTGAGGCTCCTCGCCACCTGGCGGGCGCAGTCCTCGTCCATGCCGGGCAGGATGCGATCCATGGCCTCTATCACGACTACCTCGACACCGAAGGCCGCGTAGATCCCGGCGAATTCGACGCCGATGTAGCCTCCACCGACGATGACTACAGACTCGGGGAGCTCGTTTGCTGAGACGGCGTCCGCGCTGTCCACCACGACCTCGTGGTCAAAGGGCGCCTCCCGGAGCTCGACGGGCCTGGAGCCCGTGGCGATGATGACGTTGCGGGCGCTCACGTCGCGCTCGCCGTCCGGGCCGTCAAGGTGCAGCGTGTAAGGGTCCTTGAACCGGGCGACGGCCTGGATCAGCTCGACTCCCTTGCCGCTCAGCAGGGCCTTGACGCCGCCCCGCAGCTTCTTGACGATGGCGTCGCGTCGGGATGCCACGGCGGCGTAGTTCAGTTCGCACGCTGGAATGTCCAGGCCGAATTCGGCGGCCCGACCGAGCTGGAGCAGCATTCGGGCCGAGTGCCAGAGCGCCTTGGTGGGAATACAGCCGACGTTCGTGCAAACGCCGCCGAGTTCCGACTTCTCGACCACGCAGGCTCGCGCGCCGAGCTGAGCGGCGCGGATGCCGGCCACGTATCCGGCTGGTCCGGCCCCGATGACGGCCACGTCGAAGTCGTACTTGTCGCTCATCATTGCTTGCTTGGCTGCAGACGGATCCTGAAAGGTCCACGAACGAAGCGAAAGGGACTGCCGCGAAGGCTCCATTGTAATGCGTGCGGCCGGCCAGTCAAAGGGCGTGCGCCGCCCGGGGAGCGGTGGCTCGCGCGGGGCCCTCGGTGACCGCGAGGTATGTCAACGGGGACGCGGCCAGGCATTCCGGCACTCAGAAAGATCACCCCGGGAGGAAGCCGCCGTTGAGCCCTTCGAGCTTCTCGGCGTGTTCTTCGCGCCCGGTCTCGCGCAGGCGGGCGCAATACGTCTCCAGCCTGCCGCGGCTGTGGAACGGGCCGCCCTCGTCCATGACGGTCCACAGGGGGTCGATCCGGCTCGTCGAGGTGGCCATCATGTCGGCGTGCCACTTCTCCAGGAGGGCTAGCCCTTTGTTCGCGATCTCCGGCATCTCGTCGACCAGGTTGTGTGTCTCATGGGGATCTTCGTCCAGGTTGAAGACCATGACCTGGGGGAAGTCCTTCATGCCGGTGTGATAGGTGCAGACGACGATCCACGGCCCGAACCGGATGCTCCGCTGGCAGCTCCACGCGCACTGGCTGACGACCAGGAACTCGCGGCCGCAATCCCGTCCGTCCAGCGCGGCGGCGAAGCTGCGCCCGTCCCATCGCGCCGGACACTGCCCGCCCAGCAGCTCCATCATGGTGGGCGGCAGGTCCAGGTTGTAATGCAGCCCCTCGTCCGTGCGGCCGCCCCCCTTGCCCGGCCAGCGGATGATGAGGGGGACGCGGCTGGTGATGTGATCGGCCGTGTGATGGTCCCCGTAGATGTTCAGCTCGCCCTGGTTCTCTCCGTGGTCGGAGCTGATGATGACGACGGTGTCGTCCAGGACGCCTTTGCGCTCGAGGGCCTCGAGTATCTGACCGAAGTGGTCGTCGGCGTAGCGAATGCCGACGTCGTAGCCGTCGATCCAGCGTCGGAAGTCCTCCAGGTTCCGGATCTCGGCCGGCTGGCGCGGCAGCTCACGGCCGGACTCGAAGCCCCACGCTTCGTGGGCGCTGTGCGGGCCGAAGCCGTTATAGTGTCGCTCGATCAGCTCGTCGCTGATCCAGTCGGGGATCGGCTCGCCCTCGAAGGGGTTGCCGTATTCTTCGGGCGTGCGATAGGGCGTGTGCGGATCCCAGACGTTCACGTGCAGGAACCAGTTGTCCTCTTCGCCGTGGCGCTCGATCCAGTCCAGCGCAATCGGCACCACCTCATCCGCCCGCTCTCCGCCGCCCTTGCCCGGGTTGTACATCTCGCGCCAGCCGTAGTAGAACCACCACGCCGAATGGCGTTCCGCGAAGGGGCTCACGCTGACGGGATAGAAGCTGCAACGGCGCATGGCCATCGGCCAGGAGTGCCATTCCTGCTGGAGCCTGAACCCCCGGTCGTGCCCGACGATGTACGGGTCGGCCGCGCTGCCGCCATGCCCCACCACGCCCGTGTGGATGCCGAACCGGCCCAGGAACAGCGCCGCGCGCGAGGGCAGGCAGGGGGCGTCCGTGACGTAGTAGTTCGTGAAGACCGTTCCATCTCGGGCGATGCGGTCGATGTTCGGCGATGTGTCGCGCCCATACCCGTAACAGCCAAGATGATCCGGCCTGAGCGTGTCGATGTCGTAATAGAGAACGCGCATTCGGGGCTCCGATGCGTTCGGGGAAATGAGAAGCTGCTGTCTGAGAACCGTCCCACGAAGGGGAGGCCCGGATTGTAAGCGTGCGTCCGGGAGGTGTCAACACGTCCGCCGCGTCGGCCTCTCGCTCACGGCCCGCTTGCGGACACCAGATCGCCATAGAACCCCAGCAGCCCGTACTTGCGCCGCCACGAGGTGAACATGATGCCCTTCGCGTTGGGCGTCTCGCGCAGCACTTCCAGCCACTCCCTGGAGTTGGTCAGGTCGTCGGCGTCGTAGAAGCACGCGCCCATCGTGCGGAATCCCTCGCCTGAGAAGAAGGCCAGGGACTTCTCCTTCATCTTATTCCACCAGCAAACGACGGTCAGGTCCCTGGGCACGTAGTCCGAGGAGCCCGTGAAGTCGCCGACGACGCGGTAGTAGTTGTCGTGCGCGTTGTGGTTCGGGTCGAGCATGTCCGACCAGATGAGGACCTCGATCTCGGGGTCGATCCGCTTGAAGATGGCGCGCTGCTTCGTGATGCAGTCGCCCAGGATCTCCGCCATGGAGATGCCTCGATTTCGGCACGACAGGCAGCCGCCGCCGTTGCGGATCTCATCCATGGAGAGCAAGAACTTCTTGTAGCCCAGCACCTCGTGGAGCCGCCGGGCCTGGGTCTCCCAGTGATCATAAAGGTCGGGGTTCGACATGCAGAGGCTGATCTGCCTGCCCCAGGAGTGCCCGACGAAGGGCATCTTGTAGCACGCCAGCACCAGCCGCTCGCCCTCTCGGATCGACGTGCCGGGCGTGAGTGTGATGGCCTCCAGGTCACGGCGGTTCTTGATTCCCTCGAAGTCCGCCCCTTCAACGAACGTCACTGGCCGGTCCAGGCTGCGCAGCTCCAGCGGCGTCCCCTCGCGACGGACGCGCCTCAGCCTTCCTCGAGTGAGTTTGGTACCGCGTCGGCGGCGGTAGGCCGCGGTCGGGCCCTTTGACCTGTGCAACTATACCTCGCCTTTGACGCTCTCCGGCCGCCGCACCTTCTTCTCTATCCCATCCCAGACGTCGTCCGGTGGGCTTGGCATGGTTAGCAGTCTTGGGTTTGCACGTCTCCGAGCCGTCGTTACACCGAACGTTGAGATACCACGATCGGCTGGTGGCCGCCAGGCCGGCGTTGGTGATCCTGAATTGGCTTGCACGGATGTTGTGGGCAGAAGGGCTGGGTTTCCCGTAAGAGGTGCTATGTAGATGCGCGCGATCTTGCAGCAATCTGAGAATCCGGTACGGAGAAGCGTGATGGAACGGTCGTTGCCGTCACTAAGCTGAGTAGGAGACGGCAAATCGTTAGCCTTCTTGGACGGAGCATCAGGTGAGAGTTCATGCGGAGGCGATTGCTCTTGTCTTGGCAGTTGCAGTGCAGAGCACATCGCTGGGCCAGAACGTGGCGGTAGATCATGCAACCTTACGCAAGGCGTTGAATGGGATCACTCCACAGGATACTGACTACGGACTATCGGGCACTTTTGTGCGGACTATCTACGTGCCACAACCTATCGGGGGGGCTTCCACCAGCACGGATAGAGTTCAACGGACGCTCATCAGCGAAATCCTAGTCAACGCCAGCTGCGTTCAGGAGTCCTTGTGTGATGCGCGCCTGGCTCAGGACGCAGTCAAGCAGTATGCCTATCACTATGCAAAGAACGCCCGGGACGTGATGGTTTACGACAGCCGGAATAAGGTGGGAACGATTCGGCAGCGTCCAAAGACTGAAACGAACATACTGGGCCTGCTGCTGAGCCCCGACGCAGCGACCAACTCAGGGCGATTCATCTCGCGGTCCATGCCTGTCCTTGTGAGCAAACTCGCAGGCGCTACGGTGACGGAGGAGACTCATTGCGTCACTAGCGAGGGCGACGGTGTCGAACTAATGGGCCGATATGGAACGGATGCGGACCCCGCGAGGCGTTTCAGAATGGCCATCTTGCCTCAGCGCAACTATGCAATAGCTGAGCTCACGGAGTACGACTCGGAGGGCCGTATACTGACGGAGATGTCCGCCTCCGGCTTCAGAAGAGTGGACGGATGCTGGGATCTCTGGCTACCACGTCAGACAGAGCTAAAGGCATATAGGCGCGATGACTATGAGGGTGCAACGTCACAGCTGTTCCGACTCGACATCCTTGAGCCGAAGGTCCTTGCAGTTAGGCAGGATGACTTCGCCTTGGCGTTCCCCTCAGATGCCCTAAAGGTGCGCCGCATTGAGCATCGGGGCGATCCATTGGGACACATGGACGATATCCTTGACGACACCTTCGACAGCATCGTCGGAGATATCGTGGCAAACCTGTCCGATGACAAGGGGGAGGGCATGGTAGAGCGTACGCGTGCGGCCTATGCCAGGGAGGAGGGCACGCCGACGGTCCCAGCAAGATCAGGAGAGCCGGTCGAGGAGGAAGACACTACAGGCGGAACGGTGGTCCATGCTCGCGGGTTAGTGCTGCCGGAGGGAAACAGGAAACGGCTGCTGATCGGAATTGTCTCTGTCTGCGGAATCACGCTGCTCGCCGCTTCAGGAGTGTACATGTGGTTGCTCAGGATAAGAGCGCGCGGCGCGCGCTCTTCCTCGCAAGAACGATGAAGAGGAAAGGAGGGAATCCCATCAACCGCACGTGAGGCAGTTTCGTTCTGTACGCGTCAATTCGCTAGGTTGCTTCAGATGTTGGCAATTGCAGGGTGATAGAGGAGGCAAGGCAATGGGAGCTGGAAAGCACAACCGTTGGCTGGGAATTGTCATGGGCACGCTGGCACTCGCATTGTGCCAGAGCGCATTCGCCCTGACCGCCCAAGAGATCGCTGATTCCGTAATCGATGAACTCGACAACGTAACGGATTACACCGCCAGTGTAGACGTTGACTGGGACGATGCCGGGACCAGCGACATGTCCGATGGATGTCTGCAGTGGAAACGTAACAGCGGTCTCTGGATGTCCAAGATGGTCATGGGCCCGCCCTATGCCGGAGAAGTCCGAACAGATGGCAGCACAGGCTTCAATGTATGGGACCGCTACAACCAACTGAGTTACTGCTCTGTCAGCGAAGGCGAAGAATTCGTGCGCAGTTATTGGGGAGTGGATATGTTCAATATGGAACGGATACTGGCCCAAGAGAGCTGGAGTAAAGACAGCGGAACGGAGACTGTCAATAGCGTGACGTGTTACCGACTGTATAGCACAGACTACGAAGTCTGGATCGACACGGCCACCGTGACGAGGGTGATCCGAGTCAAGGCCTATGACAGTAGCGCCAATCTGGACTATCAACTGGATTATAGCGATTACTCAGACGTTGAGTCAACGGCTCAGCTTCCTGCCACGATCTACGTACAGAAGTATGACGACGAAGAGGAGCTTGAATGTGCAGGCACATACTGCCTGAGCGACGTCGACATAAATGAAGGACTGAATGCGTCGCTCTTTGACATTGAATCACCAGACTAGCAGGGCGTCACCGGGCGCGGCAGCGATAATCGTAACTGGAGCGCTGAAAGCGCGGGAGGCACGGAATGATGAGACACACGGCGATGGTCCGAAGAGCGGCAGGTACGGTCACTAGAAAGCACATCGCGTCCATTCTCATGATAGCTTTGTGCTGTGTGTTTCTGCTTGCATTCCCTGGCTGCGAGGGGGCACAATGGCACATAGATGGAGGATATAACGAGCAGTGTGGCGCATGGATTGGGGGAGGTGTCAGCGGGACCTTCTAGCACGGCGAGGTCTCTCCTGTTTCGTGCGGGCTTTAGGACAGCAGAACCGGCCACGTAAGTCGGCTCCCGCGATGTGCGAGCGGCCAGCCAGCTCTTCTGGCATCGCACAGACGCGGCCAAACGCATTGCGGGTCGACGAGGGGCAATAAGTGAGGTCGCTTGGGCTGCAGATGGACAAGCAGAAGCAGAATAGGTGTGTTTGTAGCTTGCGTCATATCAGCTGTCTGCGGAAAGCTGTTTGTCTAATGTGCTTGTGCGTACCGGCGGTTCTAGGTTGCGCGAGCCCGAGAAGCTATGCTGACGTACTTAGCGCGATCCGACGAGGAGTCTTGCTGCCCCAAGACGCGGAGTATGTCTGCGTGCTCCTTCTTGATGCGGATGTAGGCGCGCCTCTAGCCGGAGTGACCATCACGATTCCCCATCATCACCACGAGATTACTCTTGTCTCCGATTCGAATGGTGTGGTTCGTTTGCCGCTGTCAACGGAGCTGCTTCGGGACAATCCGCCACTTGAGCATGATTACTCTGGGCGTATCAGGTGGATAGCGCGTTATACCGCCCAAGGGCCCGAGGAATGGGACAGGATCCAGTACATGGAAACGAGTGGCCTGCCCGCGGTTGTCGCGGAGGGGTTCCGCATCTTCTATGCCCCCGGCTGCGAAGCTGCGGCACACAAGGCTGAGCGGAAGATGCAAGAGCAATACGGGCTCATACTGAAGACTACCGGCCTCCAGCCGGTCATGTGGGGCGTGGTGATCGTGCCAGAGAAAGACGACCACACCGCGTACGTCGTGCCACCCCAGCAAGGTGGCTTCCCGGTGTGGTGTTACTCGCGGGGGGAAGTCTCCGACGGTACGTTAGATCGCATGAATTGTCACGAGTGGACGGAATCCAGGCTCGATGGGCGCCTTCAGTTAACCCATGCTGACGGCCGAAACAGGTTCATTACAGACGGTCTAGCAGAGTACCTGGCCTTCCTGTGTGCAGGCCCCAATAGGCGCTATTTGGCAACTCTCTTGCGCGCAGAAGAGCAGGGCCACTCCTCGCTCAACTTGTTAAAGCGCTTTCGAGCGCAAAGGGGATGGGTGGACAGCACTCAAGTGCAGTCTGCCGAGCGGTGGCTAATGAAGAGCCTCGCTGACTGGGCTTACGGTGCGGGGTACCCCTTGAGTTTCGTCTTCTGGTATCGGTTGTGCGAGGCTGATGGGACGCATATCCCGCGCCAGTTCCTCGGCCGGCTGAAGGAACAAGCCAAGCGGGACACGCCTGCATGCATTGCAGTCCTTGAGGAAGTCACAGGGCGTCAGCGACTTATGCGCGAACTAGAGTACGCTGACGTGTCAGAGGCAATCGGCTTGATCCAGAGCCTGGTCATATCATCCGAGAGCGTAGAGGCGATCCCAGCGGGGCGCGGCGGAACGCCGTAGTGTTCACGATGAGTTGTCCTTTGTTTTTTCTCACTGCTATGTGAGTTGACAGGTTCCCTCCTGAGACGCCCTGAAGCATGCCGCTCCCCTGCGCCGCGCAGACGGGCACGCATGCCGCCGCAACGGCCGCGGTCAACACCACAAGTGTCGCCGTGCGTTTCACGTCCTCGACCTCCTTGCTCGTCCCGCGTCCGGCGGAACACCGCCAGCGGGGGCCATCCTATGCCCGATCTCGGGTCGTGTCAAACCAGGGGAAGCCGCACATTGCCGCCGCCGACCTCCTGTGGTAGAATCCCCCACTGGCCGCGCGATTCGTCCGCGGCCTGTTCTGATTGAGGAGTCATCCCCGCGTAACGTCGAAAGCCGCCTGCCCATTCAAAGGTCACACGGAGGTTCTTGCCATGGAGTGCACGCATTCTGCGTTGTTGCTCGCAGTGTTGGCGTTATGGATGGCGCCACAGAGGTTGGCCTTCGGGGCCAATCACCCGATCCGCACCTTTACGTTCGAGGACAGGGCGCCGGAAGTCGCCCGCCTCTACCGGCTCGGGCTGGAGCGCGACCCCGCGCATATCCCCGCCTTCTGCGCCGCGTTGAAGGATGATGACGTGGCCGTGCGTAAGGCCGCCATCGCTCAGCTTGTTTTCACTCACGACGAATCGGCGTTCGACTCCGTGGTCGCGGCGATGGAGGACGAATCCTCGTGGGTGCGACGCGGAGCCATCGCCGTGCTGGAGAAACTGGGCGACCCGAGGGCCATTCCAGTCCTTGAACGGGCCCTGACGCTCACGCCGCCTGAGCCCCGTCGGGAAGAGGCCCGGGGCGGCCGCCGAGGTCCCTGGAGGGGCGGCGCACCCGAGCAGGGCGCGGCTCTGCGGCAGGAGGAGTACTTCAATCGCATGGCGGCCGCCCTGGCGCTGCATCGCATGGGCAGCGACGCGGGCGCTTCGACCGTGCTGGACATCCTGAAAGGCCCGCACGGGAAGCCCGTGCTCCAGATGGCCGCCAAGTGCGTGATCTTGATGGACCTGAAGGAGGCCACGCCCGAGTTGCTGCGGATCGCGCGGGAATGCGAGGCCTTCGGCGAGGACAGCCCCGGCATGTTCGCCATCCGCGCCTTGCGCATCATGGGCGATCCGGCGTACGCCGAGCAGATGGTCCAGCTTGCGAAGGACAAGTGGGACTGCCCGGGCGGCTTCATCCGGATGGAGGCACTGAACCTGCTGCTGCTGCACGGCGGCCAGGACGTCGCGCCCATCTTCGGCGAGGCGATCGGGTCGAGCACATGGCGGGAGCACCAACGCCTGATCGTGGCAGGCCTGCGCAAGTTTCACCCGCCCGGCGCCGCCCGGCTGCTCACCGAACATCTCCTGATGCCACGCGAAGTCGATCCGGAAACCGGCGACGTCACCAGCTTCTACAACCACGGTGTGTTCTACATGGCAGCCGAGGCCGTGGGCGAGCTGGGCGACACGGGCGTGCTGCCGGACCTGAAGGCCGCCTACGCCGGATTTGCCCGGCCGCAGGACCACTTCCACCTGCGGCTCCACCTGGCCTACGCTATCGCCGCCCTGGGCGACGGCTTCGGGCTGGACGAGCTGCACGAAGCGCTCGGGCACGAGGACGCGGCCGTGCGGCGGCTGGCCGCGAAGCTTCTGGGCCGGCTTGGCTCGGCGGACTCCCTGGCACCGCTGACGCACGCCTTCGAGGCAGAAAGGGAACCCGCCACGTTCCGGGCCAAGAGGGCAGCCCTGAAAACGCTCGGGGCACCACGGGCCGTGTTGGCCCGTCCCGAGCCGTCGCCGCCTCCGGCGCCGGCCGACACCTATGGCAAGCCTCGGTACATGCACGTCACGTTCGACGATTGCACCACCATCGAGTCCATGGAGCGCCTGGTCGGGCTGATAGAGGAGCTGGCCGAGCACGACGTGCGGTGGGTGCCCCGCTTCTACGTGGCGGCGCTGTCGCGGCATGATTTCGAGTACGCCACCATGCTGCTTCAGCGCAGCTTCGACCGCGGCTGCGAGTTCGAGAACCATTCCCTGCATCACAATCCCGACGGCCAGGCCCTCTCGGCGCGCACGGCCGACGAGGTGCGGCTGGACTGCGGCGGCTGCACCAACTGGCTGCACGGCAACATCATGGGCTGCGACCGCATCTACACCTGGAAGAGCGGCGGCGGCGGCTTCCGCAGGGAAGGCGATCCTTACATCAGCCGGGAGGAGCTACGACAGGTCACGGGCGAGGCATTCTGGGCCACCAACGTCGATTACAACTGGCGCGCCTTGGAGAGGGCCAACCCCGACTACTACGCCCCGCCTTACCACCTCCTCGACGAAAGCGCCGTCGGAAGCTGGGCCGTGCGCGGCGACCTGGGTTATGAGTACGAGGCGGACAACGTGGAAGAGGGCGTAAACGCCTTCGTCGAGTCGCTCGACGCCTGGTACTTCCATCAGCCCGAGACAGTCTTCGAGCTGAGCGGACATGACTGGCCCAGCAGCACCATACCCATTCGTCTCGGGCACGAGACGCACTGGGAGGTCCTGAGCGGCTTTCTGCGGGAGGCGCTGCTGAACCGGCGGGACCGGTATCCGCTGCTCTACAGCGTGACCGCGCTCGAGGTGTTGCACATACGCCAGCGCGGGCTGACGCCGGAAGAGATCCTGACGCAGACGACTCACCTGCAGAATTCGCCGGAGTTCTGAGCAGGCGAGCGCGGCCCCACGCCGGCCGGTTGCGCGCGTGGAAACCGGTTCTGGACTGACAGCAGGCCACCTCACGCCCTGGCCGCGCATCGGAGTCGGGGAGAGCGGCATCACTGCGTGCACTTGCCATGTCGAGTCGCCAGTGAGTCCTCAGGTTAGCGCGCCTGAGCCGGGCGCGTCCTGTGGGAAGAGCACGGACTGCAGGAGTGAGCCCGGAACGAAGCCAGCCGTTGGCCCCCGCCTCTCAGAGCGGGGCGCCCTCGTCCTCTTCACGCAGGGCCTCGAAGCCCGAGACGATGTCGAGCAGCTCGGACGTGATGGCGCTCTGGCGCTCGTGGTGGAAGCTGGCCTCCAGCTCTCGGAGCCTGTCGCGGATGTTCCTTTCAGCGGCCTCCATCGCGGCGAGGCGGCTGGCGTTCTCACTGGCGGCCGACTCCGCCAGCGCCCGGTACAGGCACACGAAGATGTATTCCCTCACCAGGGCGGCCAGAAGGTTCCGCCACCGCATGGTGAACATGGGGATCGTCCGCGAGGGCCAGCGGCGCGATTCGAGTTCAGCCAGCCAGTCCAGGTCCAGGGGAATGAGCTGCACCATGTGCGGCCGGTACGACGTGCTTCCGCGCAGGCGATGGTGGAACAGGAGCACGCGGCCCACGTCTTTGTCGACGTACCACCGGTTTATGCGCACGAGCATCTCCTGTGCGGTCCGCGTGATGGCGTCGAGTGAACCGGGCACGCGGTAGCGCTCGGCAACCGGCTGGCCGAGGTTCTCCAGGCGGGCCCCGATCCGCTCCCCCAGCGCGAAGCAGACGCGATCGCCTTGCTCGACGCCGGACTGCTGCATGCGCTCACAGGCGTACTGGGCAAGCTGCTGGTTGAACTGGCCGCACATGCCGAGCCCCGATCCGAGGACGACCGCCCCCAGCCGCTCTCCCTCGGGGCTCGCGGACGGCGCCGGCCTCTCCGGGCCCCGCCGGAGCACAACCTGGAGCCCGAGCTCCACGGACCGGTTGTACTGGGCGAGCGATTCCACGGCGCGCTCGTACTCCCGGATGCGCACTGCGGCCAGGGCCTTCATCGTCTTGACGATCGACTGGAGGTCTTCAGCGCTCTTCAGCTTGCGCTTCAGGTCTTCAAGAGTGGCCATAGCGCTACCCCGCCCGCAACGTGTCCGTCGCGTCCCCTGCCGCGCGCTTCAGCGCCTGCCTGTCTTCGTCGCTGAGCTTCTCGCCCCGTTGGATCCGGTCGCACAGGTCGGGCAGCCCCTGAGTCGCGGCCTCGCGCACGAGCTGCTTTGCGCGGGGGATGTCGTCCAGGCCGATGGCATCGAAAAGCCCCTCGGTGACTGCCAGCAGGAGGGCGATCTGCTCCGCCGCAGGAAGCGTCTCGTACTCCGACTGCTTCAGCACCTCGCGCACGCGGCGTCCCCGCTCGAGCGTCTTGCGGGTCTGCTCGTCGAGGCGCGTGTCAAAACGGGCGAAGGACTCGAGCTCCTCGAACTGCGAGTAGGCCAGGCGCAGGTCCCCCGCCACGGCGCGGTAGGCCGGAAGCTGCGTCTTGCCGCCCACTCGCGAGACCGACTCGCCGACGTCGACAGCGGGCAGCACGCCTTCCTGGAAGAGATCGGGGGAGAGGTAGATCTGCCCGTCGGTGATCGAGATCAGGTTCGTGGGGATGTAGGCGGCGATGTCCTGCGCCTGGGTCTCGACGATGGGCAGGGCCGTGATGGAGCCGCCGCCGTGCCGGTCCCTCAGGTGGGTGCTGCGCTCGAGCAGGCGGGAGTGGATGTAGAAGATGTCGCCGGGATAGGCCTCGCGGGCCGGCGGTCGGCGCAGCAGCAGCGACAGCTCGCGGTACGCGCGGGCGTGCCGCGTCAGATCGTCGTAAACGACCAGGACGTCCCGTCCCTGGTCCATGAAGTACTCCGCCATCGTCATCGCCGCGTATGGCGCGACGAAGACCTGCCCGGGCGGGTCCTCCTCGGTGGCGGCGACGACGATCGTGTTCCCCATGGCGTCGCGCTCGCGCAGGTCGCTGACGGCGGCGGCGATGGCCGAGCTGCGCTTGCCCGCCGCGCAGTAGATGCACAGCACGCCGGTCTTGCGCTGGTTGATGATGGCGGTGAGGGCGATGGTGGTCTTGCCCGTCTGGCGGTCGCCCAGGATCAGCTCGCGCTGGCCGCGGCCGATGGGTACGAGCGCGTCGATCACCTGGATTCCGGTCTGGAGGGGCACCGTGACCGGGGCGCGGTCCATGATGGCCGGCGCCCTGTGTTCGATGGGCCGGCGCCCGGCCGCGCGGATCGGGCCTTCCCCGTCGAGCGGGCGGCCGGCGGCGTCGACCACCCGGCCGAGCAGCTCTTCGCCGACGGAGACGTCCACCACGCGGGCCGTGCGGCGCGCCTCCTGACCGGCCGCGATCCCCTCTGCCTGGTCAAGCATGATGACGCCGACGCGAGCGCGGTCCAGGTTGAAGGCGAGTCCGAGTTGCCCGCCTGCGAACCGTATCAGCTCCTCCGACTGCACCCCGGGCAGGCCGTCGAGCTGGACGACGCTGCGACCGACGAACGTGACGACGCCCGTCTCCTCGGATCGCGGCTCCCCCCGGCGCGAGAGGGCCTCGTCGACGGCCTCGAGTGCGCCGTCGAGCGCCCAGTGCAGTCGTGTGTCAACCTTCGCCATGGGCCTCGTCCTCGCGGCCTGCCTGCTGCTCGATCAGGTCGGCCACGCCATCCTCAAGCGCGTCCAGGTAGCTGTCGAAACTCCAGCTCAGCTTGCGTCCGCCTGCCCGCAGCTCGATCCCGCAGAGCAGCTCCGTGTCCGTGCGAAAGGCGACGTGGCCGTCTTCCGTCACGACATCCTGGATCGCCCCACGCAGTTTCTCGCGCATCTCCTCCGGCAGTTCGAAAGCGCTGCGGACGGCAATCCGCCCGCCGGCTTCCCGAGCCGACTCCGCCATGGCGGCGCGCTCATCCTCGCCCAGGCGGCGGAGCCGCTCGATGAAGGTGGCGGCGACCTGCCGTTCCAGGTCCTCATCTGCCAGGTCCGCCAGGACGCGCCGGGAGACGCCGACGACCCGCTCGCCGGCGCGGCGGCGCAGCTCTCGCAGGAACTCCTTCCGCTCCTCGCGGATGGATTCCTGCCAGCGGGCCTTCGCCTTCTCCGTCTCCTCGCGGGCCTGGTCCATCAAGGCTCTGCGGTTCTCATCGGCCTCGTCGCGCGCTTCGGCAAGGATCGCCTCCCGCCCTTGCTCCACCTCGCGGCGCTTCTCCTGGTAGCTCGCCTTTTCGCTCTCGGCCTGCTGCTCTCTCTGCGCCGCTTCATTCAGGCGGGCGGCGATCCGCTCCTCGCGCTCGTCCATGACGCGCACGATGCGGCCGTAGAGTAGCAGCTTGAGCGCGACCAGGAGTATGAGGAAGTTGACGATCTGCGCGACGAGCGTGAACGGGTCTATGTTCACCTCTTATCCTCCCGCCTGGCTGATCACGTGATCCCAGAACGGATTGGCGAAGATCAGGATGATCGAGACCACGAAGCAGTAGATGGCCGTGGACTCGACCATGGCCAGCCCCACGAACAGCGTCCGGGTGATGGTGTTCGACTCGTCGGGCTGCTGAGCGATCGATGCGAGCGCCCGCGCCAGGGCGATCCCTTCTCCGACCGCCGGCCCGACCGAGCCGATCGCGATGGTCAGCCCGGCCACCACTATCGAGGCGACGCCTATGGTATCGACGCTGGTCACTTCAGGACCCTCCTTGCGATTGTTCTTGAGAGGTGGGCGCCTGCCGGTCCGCGCGGGTGCCCGAGGCGATGTAGACTGCGGCCAGCACGGCGAAGATGTAGGCCTGTATCTGGCCGATCAGCAGGCCCAGGGCCTCCATGAGGACCGGCACCAGCAGCGGCGCCACGACCAGCAGGATGCCGGCGATCATCGTGCCGCTCATCATGTTGCCGAACAGACGCACCGCGAGCGCCAGCGTGCGCGAGAGCTCGCCGATGACGGTGAACGGCAGCATCAGCGGCGTCGGCTGCACGTAGTGTTTCAGGTAGCCGAAAACGCCGCGCCTGCTCACGCCGTAGATCGGCACCGCGAAGAAGACGCAGATGGCCAGGGCGGCGGCGGTGGAAAGCGACGCCGTGGGCGGCTCGTAGACCGGCACCGGCGCCAGCAAGTTGGAGAGCGAGATGAACAGGAACAGCGTGCCCAGAAACGGCAGGTAGCGGGCCGGCTCTTGCTGGGTGATCTCCGCGACCTGGTCCCGCATGTAGGAGACGAGCGCCTCCAGGAAGTTCTGCCAGCGTGACAGCGGCGGTTCCACCCTCAGCCGCCGCGTCACAAGCCACGAGATGAGCAGCAATAGCCCCATGACGAGCCACGTGCAAAAGACCGTGGCATTCAGGGCCACGGGGCCGACCCGCCACAGAACGATGCTGTCCGGGCTTATCTGCACCTCACGCCTCCTCCGTCGGTGTCCGTTTCAGGACGCCGACCAGGACAAGGCGGGCGACCACGAAGCCCGCCACGCAGAGCAGCAGGCGCTGCCAGCGCCCGCCCCGCACCATCAGGACGAGCACGGTCACGGCGATGCCCGTCCTCAGAACCAGGCTGCCGAGGGCCAGGACGATGGGATGCCGAGCCCGGGGCAGCCGCCGCAGCGTGAACCAAAGCCCGCCGAAGTAGAATACGCCCGCCACCACGCCCACACAGAAGCCGACGATGAGCTGGAGCGCTTCCATCAGCGGCGGCGCTCCTCCTCGATGGCGTCCCGTTCCCTCTGCACCCAGTACCACGCGTTCAGGCAGCCGATGACCATCCCGGCCACCAGCAGCATGAGGGTCCAGGAGAACCCGCCCGGCCAGGTGGTGTCGATCCAGACGCCGATCGCCACGCCGATCATCGCCGGTATCGCCACGGACCAGCCGACCAGCCCGAACGTGCCGAGTCCGAACCAGACGCCGCGCGTGCGCCGCTGCCGGGCGCGAACGCGGCGCACCTCCTTCTCGGCGACCTCCTCAGCGAACTCGTCCTGGACGTCGGCTTCCGGCTGCGAGTTCTCCTCCATGTCACTCTCCCAGCTCGACGAACCGTAGGACGAACTGGCTCTCGAGTTGTGCCAGCGCCGTTCGTGCCTGCTTCTCGTACTCGTCCAGTTCCTCGAACCGCTGCCTGACACCCCTTTCCAGCTCGCCAAGGGCGGCCCCGCCGACGGCATTGCGCGTGGAGACCAGCACCTCGTCCCCGCACTTGATGAGGACGCCCTCGTCCACCGCCAGGAACTGCTCCTCGGCCTCCTCGCCCTCGGGCACGTAGGCGAGCAAACCCGGAACCAGCGCCGCGGCGAAGTCCACGTGCCGGGGCAGCAGGCAGAAGCTCCCGTTCTGCGCCTCGCCCGTCACCTTCACGACCTGGCGGTCGACGAGAACGCGCACCGGCAGTATGACCTTGAGCCTCATGGCTTCTCCGCCTCGTCCACCGTGCCGATCATGTAGAGCGCCTGCTCGGGGTAGTCCGAGAACTCGTCCCTGAGTATGCGCTCGCATCCGTCCAGGGCGTCGCTCAGGCTCACGAACCGGCCCTGGCGACCGGTGAACTGCTCGGTGGTGAAAAAGGGCTGAGTGAGGAATCGTTCGAGCCTGCGCGCCCGGCGCACGGTGCGCTGGTCTTCCTGCGAGAGTTCTTCCATGCCCAGCATCGCGATGATGTCCTTGAGCTGTTCGTACTCCGCAAGCGTGCGGCGTATCTGCCGAACGACGCGGTAGTGGCGCTCGCCCACCACGCGCGGCGAAGCCATCTTCGACTGCGACTCCAGCGGATCAATCGCGGGATAGAGCCCCTGGCTGGCCCGCTTGCGCGAGAGCACGATCGAGGCGGACAGGTGGCCGAAGGTGTGCACGGCCGCCGGGTCCGTGAAGTCGTCCGCCGGCACGTAGACGGCCTGGATCGAAGTGATGGCACCCGCCGGCGTGTTGCAGATGCGCTCCTCCAGCTCGGCCAGCTCGGTGGCCATGGTGGGCTGGTAGCCGACGCGCGAGGGCAGTTGGCCCATCAGGCCGGAGACCTCCGCCCCGGCCTGGATGAAGCGGAAGATGTTGTCGATCAGCAGCAGCACGTCGCGCCGCCTGTCGTCGCGGAAGTACTCGGCCATCGTCAGTGCGGCGTGACCGACGCGCCAACGTGCGCCCGGCTCCTCGTCCATCTGGCCGAAGACCAGGACGGTGTTCTCGAGCACGCCGGCCTCCTCCACCTCACGGTAGAGCTCTTCGCCCTCGCGGTTCCGCTCGCCGATGCCGCAGAAGATGCTGATCCCCTCGTGGGCGCTCACCACGTTGTGGATCATCTCCATGATGAGCACGGTCTTGCCGACGCCGGCGCCGCCGAACAGGCCGGCCTTGCCGCCGCGCTCGAGCGGTGAGAGCACGTCGATGGCCTTGATGCCGGTCTCGAAGACCTCGGCCACGGTGCTCTGTTTCGAGAGCGGGACCGGTTCCTGGTGGATGGAGCGGCGCTCGCGCACCTCGAAGTCGCCCTTGCGGTCTATCGGCTCTCCGAAGACGTTGAACAGGCGGCCGAGCAGCTCATCGCCGACCGGCACGGTGATGGGGCCGCCCGTGTCGGTTACCGGCGCCCCGCGGCAGAGGCCCCGCGTCGGCGTGAGCGCAATGCAGCGGACCGTGTCGGAACTCAGGTGGGCAATGACTTCCACGAGCACGCCGCCGTCCTCGCCGACGCGCAACTGGTTGTAGACGGCCGGCATCCGGTGCGGGAAACGCACGTCCACTACCGTGCCCCGCACGGACACGACCGACCCCGAGTTATGTGCGCCTTCTTTGCCCATGCCCCCTTGTGCACAATCCCAACGTGCAATCCGGATCTGAGGCCCCGGCGCCTGCATTAGCCTGACGGCGTGCAGGATCCCCGGCAACGCACGTCGACGGCGGCCCGTCCCGCAACTCAGTATCGGAACAGCGCCGCAACCTTGGCCGCCTCGCCCGGCATCCCGTCCGGCTCCACGGCGTAGACCGTACCACCGTGCAGCACGGCCAGGGCAGCGGCTTGGTCGAACAGATCCTCGTCGCCGACTTCTCCTTCCTCGTGGACCAGCACTTCGTCCGAAGCGTCGTCGTAATTGCCCCAGCAGTGAATCCCGAGCGGCACGAAGAGCGTGTGTATCCGCCCGTGATGGGCTGCCTGGACTACTTCCTCCAGATCGCTCGACGCGCGTTCGGTGCCCATGGCCTGCTCAACCAGCTCCGCGGCTTCCTGCTGGGCTGCCATGAAGATGGGTTCCATGATCGGCCATGCCTTATCGTGCAGCTTCTGCTCGCTCAGCCGGTCGGGGTTTCCCTTGATGCCTTCGTCCACCAGATGGGGGTAACTGTTCGCCCTTCGGTACATCGGCAGCAGGCTTTCCGCGCCTGCGAGCACGAGCGGCGCCTTTTCCTCTCTCAAGACGTCGTGAAGGGCCGCGTCGATCTGACGGAAGTACTCGCGGATACGGACCTTGTCGTCGTCCGTGCCAACGCCCTGCCCGTGGAAGACGGCGGCATGTGTGCCGCCCTGCCGCACGGCGCCCGTCCCCGTGTGGAACTGCAGGTGCCGCTCCTGCACGTCGAAGCGAAGCGCCTCGGCCAGGTCTCTGGGCATGCCGCGCACGTCCAGGCGCCGAACGCTCCAGTGCGTGCCCTCCAGCACGCGGACGGCGTTCTGGCTGAGCGCCAGCACGTAGAAGCGTCCGTCGCGGCTGAAAAACGGCAGCAGCGGCTTGATGTGGAAGTGCTCCCCGACGACGGACAGCTCCTCGACGGGGAGCGGAAGGCGGTAACTGAAGAACCGGCCCGGCCCGGCAAACGCGGCGAGGCCGTCCGCCTGATGCCGCCAGAAGTCGGAATCCTGGATCAACTCCCGGGCAGGCGCGAGCAGGTCCTCGACTTCCGCCGTTCGCAGGCCCGATTGCTCCAGCGCGTCGCGGGCAGCGTTCACCACGTTCTTGAACCGGATCGGATTCTCCCGCGTGCGCCGGCCCGCCCGCTCAGTCGGGATGTAGAGCGACACACACGGCCTTTCGTGCGCCTCGATCAGCTTCCGCAACTCGCCCCTGGTCAGCAATGCCATAGCCGCATTCACCTCGCGCCAGCCGGTCAGGAAACGGGCAACAGCGGCCGTCGAGCCCCCTGGTGTGGGACCCGCCGACACCTCCACCCGTATTCTACCGCATATCGCGGTTCCTGTCATCGCGACGCACGGCGCGCGCAGACTTGACTCGACGTGACGGGCAACTAAAATGTCACCATCCTGGCTCCCGTCCCTTCAGCCGGCCGGCACTGGCGGGCCAACACGCGGCTCAGCGACCGGCACCGTGATAGGGGACAGGCCGGGGCACAACACAGAGATCGGTGCGAGAGGACGGTCGGGGCAAGACACGTCAGGGCAAGGCTTTGCGGCGGAGAGACCGCCAAGGGGTGATCCGATGCATAGATTGGCTCAAACGGGCATGATTGCAGTGTGCTTACTGTCGGCCCTGGTGGCGAGCCGGCCGAGACCGGCGGCCGGTCAGGAGACGGCCGACATGCAGTTGCCCGCGGGCGTGAAGGCCGTATGGGATATGGAGAGCGCCTCTCGTCAGGCGACGCCGACGCGGGAGCGCATCTGCATCAACGGCCTGTGGCGCTTCAAGCCCGCGGCCGGCGATGACGAGCCCGTTCCCCCGCCTGGCACGGGTTGGGGCTACTTCAAGGTGCCGGGCACCTGGCCGCTGGGGGCCGGGCGGCGGGAGACAGGTCCCAGCCAGCGCATATACGCGCCGGAAGGATGGCCGGAGAGGCTGTCGGACGTGGACGTGGCATGGTACTCGCGCGAGCTCACCGTGCCGGCGGCCTGGCAGGGGCGACGCGTGGCAGTTGAGGCCGCCTGGGTGAACTCGTATGCGCGCGTATTCGTCGACGGCGCCCGAGTCGGGGACATCGTCTTCCCGGGCGGCGAGGTCGACGTCACTGCAGCGTGCAAGTTCGGGCAGAGCCAGCAACTGGCCATTCAGGTCTTCGGCCGCGCGCTCAATCCGGAGAACACGAACTTCGTCACGCCGGAAGACGATGGTCGGCGGAGGAGGGGCGTCGGCAGGCGTGGCCTCTGCGGCGACGTCTATCTGACCGGCGCTCCCCTGGACGCCCGCATCACGCACGTGAGCGTAGAAACGTCGGTGCGCCGGTGGCGGCTGGGCGTGACCGCAGCCCTCGATGGGCTCGAAGAGGGGCGCTCGTACGCGCTCCGGGCGCGCGTGACGGACGGCGGCCGGGAGGTGCTGGCGGCCCAGAGCGAGCCGTTCACCGCCGACGACCTGGAGGCGCGCCGCTTCTCCTTCGGCACCGAGTGGCGGACGCCGAGGCTCTGGGACATCCACACGCCCCAGAACCAGTATGACCTGGAGGTGGAGCTCCTGGCGGACGGGACGACGCAGGACGCCTACTACCCCGTGCGCTTCGGCTTCCGCGAGTTCTGGATCGAAGGGCACGATTTCTATCTCAACGGCAGTCGAGTTCACCTGAGGGCCGAGCCCCTGAACTCCGCACAGAACAACACGGCGACCAGCAGCTACGAGGGCGCGCGCGAGACGATCCGCCGCCTGAAGTCATGGGGCTGGAATGCGGCCTACACGCACAACTACGGCTGCCAGCCCGGCTCGCATCTGGCCTTCGAAGAGATTCTCACGGCCGCTGACGACGCTGGATTCATGCTGAGTTTCGCGTTGCCCCACTACCGGGACTACAGGTGGGAGGGCGAAGAGCCCGAGAAGCACAACGGTTATGAACGGCACCTGGAGTGGTACGTGAACTGTGCGCAGAACCACCCCAGCGTAGTCATGTACAGCCAGAATCACAACTCCACGGCCTACCGGGACGACGAGAACCCGCTGCGCATCCCGCTGGTGCTGGACTGCATCTTCCCGGGTTACTTGGGCGAACGGCTCCGGCAGGTCTACGCGCGGGAGGCGATCCTGCGGCAATTCGACAGGACGCGGATCCAGTACAACCACTCGGGGCCGAGCCCGTCGATGTACACGATGAACTGCTATCTGAACTGGACGCCGATGCAGGAACGTTCCGAGTGGTTCCAGCGTTGGAGCGAGTACGGCGCGCGGCCGCTCTACGTGGTCGAGTACGGCGAGCCGCTGATCTTCACCTACGGAAGCACCCGGGGCCGCGCTCGACGTGGCGAACCCACCATGCCGCGGCAATACTACTTTCCCGAGTGGGGGGCTGCGATGCGGGGGGACGCCGCGTTCGAGCTGAGCGAGTACGAGGAGGGCAACTTGCGCTCGGAGGCCCTGCAATTCAGCGGTGGCGAACGCATCCCCGGGCGGCTCTATTCGGCGCCCGGGGGCAGTCGGACGGACATCCCCAATCTGCGCGGCGTCCAGGCGGAGTTCATCAAGGGCACGTGGCCCTACATCCGCACGCTCGGCGTGAGCGGCTTCAACATCTGGCACGAGGCGAACCTGGCCCGCTTCCGCGAGGGCGCCGAGGCCCGGGTCCGCGAGTACGAAGTGGATTGGGATGACCTTCAGCGCCCCGGGTACAGCCCGGACTTCTGCGAGTCCGCGGGCCGCGACTGCATCTTCTACTCGCTTGGCACGGATCTGGAAGACTGGGAGCCGAACGTGCGCGGGGCGGCCTTCCTGCGCTGCAACCAGCCCCTGCTGGCCTACATCGCCGGCAAGCCGGAGCGTTTCACGGCGCGGGGGCACAATTACCTTCCCGGCCAGACGGTCGAGAAACAGATCATCGTCTGCAACGACTCGCGCCAGACGGTCGAGTGCACCTGCGAGTGGTCGGTAGACCTGGGCAGTCGTCCAAACGGCGTGAGCACCGTGCGGGTGAAGGCGGGCGAGAACGAGCGCATCCCGCTGCGGTTCGAGCTGCCCCGCGCGCGGGGAAACAGTGCGTGCAAGCTGAGCCTGAAGGCCACCTTCAGCACGGGCGAGGTGCAGGAGGATGAGTTCACGCTCCACGTGTTGCCGCCCCGCGAGGCACCGCGGGTGAAGGCCAAGACGGCCCTCTACGATCCGCACGGCCAGACGGCGAAGGTGCTCGATGAGCTGGGCGTTCAGTTCGACCCGGTCCAGGTCGACGCCGACCTGGGCGGCTACGAGCTGCTGGTGATCGGGAAGAAGGCGCTCACGGTCGACGGCGCGGCGCCGGATCTCTCGAAGGTCCCCGACGGGCTGAAGGTCGTGATGTTCGAGCAGACGAAGGAGGCCCTCGAGCAACGGCTCGGCTTCAGGGTCCAGGAGTGGGGCCTGAGGCGCGCCTTCGGGCGGGTGCCGGATCACCCAATTCTGGAGGGCCTTTCGGACGAACACCTGCGGGACTGGCACGGAGAGGCGACGTTGGTGCCGCCGACGCTCCCCCTCGGCGAGTACTCCTCCTACCCGAAGGTCAAGTGGTGCGGCATCGAGACGACGCGGGCGGGGCGCGCCGGCAACTACGGCAACGTCTCGTCGGTGATGATCGAGAAGCCCGCCTCCGGCGACTTCCTGGCCCTGGTTGACGGCGGCTTCGCCCTCCAGTACAGCCCGCTGATGGTCTACCGTCAGGGCAAGGG
>CAZSET010000021.1:0-26200 GCA_964605915.1 uncultured candidatus Brocadiaceae bacterium
ACAGGCGAGCTCTCGCCCGCGCACCGGCGGCCTCGTCGTCCCCTTCCGCCGCTTCGATCCTCTGCACCTGCATCATCTCGGCCGCGGGCGTCACGCCGGCCAGCGGGATCTTGGTGTAGGTCCATCCGTAGGCGACCGCTCCCAGCAGCTTTTCGTCTATGTAGACGGGGCTGCCGCTCATGCCCGATATCACGCCCGCTTCGTCGATCACGGGGCCGCTCATGCGGACCAGCACGATGTCGCCCTTGGGCGACCAGCCCCGCAGAACCCCCAGCACCTCGATGTCGAACTTCTGCGGACGAGTTCCCTCCAGGGACGTCAACCCATAGCCTTTCATCCCGGCCCTGACGTCCGAAGCGGCCATGATCGCACGCTGCGGCTCACCGGCGCCGATTCCCTGCGCCATTGACGCGCAGAGCCAGACGACCAGCATCAGGCACACCGTCCTTGCTGCTTTCACGCGCTCGTTCCCTCTGGAGGCGGAAGCACTCAGGGCGGATCGCATTCCACCGAGGAGCCTTCCGGCTCAGCCGTCACCTAATCTACGGCGTCAGGGCTCGAAATGCAATCGCGGCGGGTAGTGCCCGTTCGGGCTCTCAGGAGGGCCAGCCGCGGCGCACCGGTCAGGCAGACTTGCGCCGTCCGGCCCGGAGGGGCTCGCCGTCGACTCGCGATATGTCGGCGCCAAGCTCCCGGAGTCGTTCTTCGAGATCCTCGTGTCCCCGGTCAATCTGCTCCGTGCCGGAGATGGTCGTTGTCCCCTGGCTGGCCAGCCCCGCCACCACCAGCGCGGCCCCGGCCCGCAGGTCAGCCGCGGCCACGGAGGCGCCCCGCAGCGAGTCCACTCCGCGGACGATGGCCTTGCCCGGCCGGCGCGATATGCAGGCCCCCATGCGCTCCAACTCCGCCACATGGGTGAACCGGCCGGGGTAGACCGTGTCGCACACCGTGCTCTCGCCCCCGGCCAGGCAGAGCACAGCGGTGAGCTGCGGCTGCATGTCCGTCGGCACGCCCGGGTGGGGAGTGGCCACAAGATCCACGGCACGCAAAGGAGCCGCCCGCCTGGCCGTCAATTCGCCTCCGTCAAGGCGGAACTCCAGGCCCATGCGGCGCATCACTCCGAGGACGGCCCGCATGTGCTCGGGGCAGGCCTCTGCCAGCGTGATTTCGCCTCCGGCGGCACCCACGGCCGCCAGGAACGTGCCGGCCTCGATACGGTCGGCGATGATGCTGTGGTCGGTCCCGTGGAGGCCCCGTACGCCATCAACCACAATCCTTGGCGTGCCGGCCCCGCGTATCCGCGCGCCGCAGGCGTTCAGAAATCTGGCCAGGTCCTGGATCTCCGGCTCGCGCGCCGCGTGATCGATGACGGTGCGGCCTTCGGCCAGCGTGGCGGCCATTATGACGTTCGCCGTGCCCAGAACGGTCGAGCCGCGCGGCCCGGCCATGTCGATGGGAGCGCCGCGCAGGCGCCCGGCCTCTGCGCGGATGTAGGGATCTTCGGCTTCGAAGCGCGCGCCCAGCGCGCGGAGTCCCTTCAGGTGCAAGTCGATGGGGCGCCTGCCAATGACGCAGCCGCCCGGCATGGCCATGCTTGCAGCGCCTCTCATGGCCAGCAAGGGCCCCAGAACGCATACGCTGGCGCGCATCTCCCGGACGAGGTGGAGCGGCGGCTCGACGGGACCGTTTGCCGTGGGCTCGAGACGCAGGCTGTCCGGCCCGATCCATTCGAGCGCCACGCCCAGCGCGCGCAGTATCTCCGAGATCGTCTCGACGTCGGTCAGCCGGGGGACGCGGTGCAGGACCGTGGGCCCCTCAGTAAGGATAGAGGCGGCCATGATGGGCAGGGCGGCGTTCTTGGCGCCGTTCACGCGGACCGAGCCACCCAGCGGCCGGCCTCCCTGCACAATGATCTGTTCCATCCGGCGCCTCTCCTTACCCGGCCCGTTTCTGCACGCAGGCCACCCTCTCGCAGCCTCCCGCGTCAAGCTCCGTCTGGACGGTGTCGGACGCGAATGCGCCTTCCTGACCAATCAGCTCCCGGACGGCATTGGCCTGGCCTTCCCCCATCTCGAAGACCAGCCATCCTGCCGGGCACAGCAGTTCCGCCGCCTCGGGGATGAGGCGACGAATGGCTCCCAGCCCGTCCGGGCCGCCGTCGAGCGCCTCGCGTGGCTCATGGTCCCGCACTTCGGGCTCAAGCCGCTCGATCTGGTCCGTGGGAACGTAAGGGGGATTCGACACGACCAGATCGACGCATTCGCGGCCGGGCGGCAGGTGCAGGCGCACCGGCTCCGTCAGGTCGCCCCGGGCGAACCGGACGCGGCTCTGGACGCCGTGAGCCCGGGCGTTGCGCTCGGCCACCGCCAGCGCATCTTCGCTGGCGTCGGTGGCGACGACGTGGAGGCCGGGCCGCTCGACCGCTAGGCTGACGGCGATGATGCCGCTGCCCGTCCCCAGGTCGGCCGCCCAGACGCCGTCGGCGCCCTCGGTGACCTTCTCCAGGCACTTAGCCACCACCAGTTCCGTTTCCTGTCTCGGGACCATGACCGCCGAGTTCACCTCGAACGTTCGCCCGTAGAACTCGCACGTGCCGACCAGATGCTGAAGCGGCTCCCGAGCTGCTCGCCTCCTGACCAACTCCCGGAACCGGTCGCGCTGACCATCCGTCACCACCTGGTCGAACCGCGCGTAGAGCATGATCCTTTCAAGCCCGAGGGTCTTCCCCAGGAGCACTTCGGCGTTCAGGCGCGCATTGCCGATGCCTTTTGTCTCGAAGTAGCGTGTGGTCCAGTTGAGCAGGTTCAGTACGGTCCATGCCCTCTTGCCGCCATCAGAAGCCATCAACTGCCCGCCGGCTCGCGCCAGTGACACCAACCCGATGATTCTAGACACAGTGCCGGGGCCGAAGTAAAGCACAACTGCAAGGATCTGGCCTGAGGCCGTCAAGGTGGCTCTTGAGCAGCAGGACGCCTGCGCATAATCTCGCGCAGCCGGGCGAGCGGCGCGGTCTGCCTCTGGGGCGGGCTGCCCCTTGCATGGCCGGCGGACGTGTCCCGTGCCGGCTCCCGGTCGTTGCCACATTTATGGGATATCCGGGCTCGCTTGACTGGGGCGGACGATGCGGTAGAATCACGTGCTCAGAACCCGGGCGCCTCGAAGCAGTCCGTGGGGGATTCAGAGCGCCTCGACTCCCGTGCAGGAGCCTGAGGCGCTTGCGTAAGGGCCGTTGTACGTGCCCTTGCCTTCGCTTGCATCCAGAGGATGGGATCTTGCAGTCCATGAAGGACTACCAGCGCATACTGCACCGAAGGCTGGACGAAGCCACCTACCGCAAACTGGCGGCCTTGGAGAATCCGAAGGTCGAGCGGTTTGTGGCCCGATTCGCTGAGCACTGTGACCCGGCTTCGGTCTTCGTCAGCACGGACTGCGACGAGGACATCGCGCACGTCCGTCGGCGCGCCATCGAGACTGGCGAGGAGAGAGAGCTGGCCACGCCGGGCCACACGGTGCACTTCGACAGCTATCACGACCAGGGCAGGGACCCCGGCAACACCAAGTACCTCGTGTCGGGCCATTCCGACCTTGGCGAGAGGCTCAGGACGATCGACAAGGAGGCGGGCCTGGAAGAGGTGATGTCCTACCTTCGCAACAGCATGCAGGGCAAGGAGCTGTACGTGCGCTTCTACGTGTTGGGGCCCAGGGACTCCGCCTTCTCGATACCGGCCGTGCAACTGACGGATTCCAGCTACGTCGCCCACAGCGAGGATATCCTGTACCGCCCCGGCTATGAGCAGTTGAAGGCGCTGGGCGCCGGTGCCTCTTTCTTCCGGTTTGTGCACAGCCAGGGCAGGCTCGAGAACTGTGTGAGCGCGGACATAGAGAAGAGGCGCATCTTCATCGACCTTGGTGAGAACATCATCTACAGCACCAACACCCAGTACGCCGGGAACACGGTGGGGCTGAAGAAGCTGGCCCTGCGGCTGGCCATTCATAAGGCGGCCTCGGACGGCTGGCTCGCCGAGCACATGCTGGTCATGGGCGTTCGCGGCCCCGAGGGGCGCGTGACCTACTTCACGGGCGCCTTCCCCAGCGGCTGCGGAAAGACCTCCACCGCCATGTTGCCCGGCGAGACGATAGTGGGCGACGACATCGCCTATCTGCGCGAGATTGACGGCGAGGCCCGCGCAGTCAACGTGGAGAACGGCGTGTTCGGCATCATCCGCAACATCAACGCCGAAGGTGACCCGCTCATCTGGCGCGCGCTGACCACCCCGGGCGAGGTGATATTCTCCAACGTGCTGGTGACTGAGGAGGGCCTGCCGCGCTGGCAGGGAGACGGCCGGCCCATGCCCGAACGCGGGGTCAACCACGGCGGCGAGTGGTGGCCCGACAAGGAAGACGAGGCGAGCAACCCCATCGACGTCTCTCACTGGAACGCCCGCTACACCATCCGGCTGGCCGCCCTTGCGAATTACGATCCCAGGCATAGCGATCCGAACGGCGTTCCGATCAGAGGCGTGATCTACGGGGGCCGTGACTCGGACACCTGCGTGCCGGTCGAGCAGGCCTTCGACTGGGCCCACGGGATCGTCACCAAGGGCGCCGCCCTGGAGTCGCAATCAACGGCCGCCACGATCGGGAAAGAGGGGGTGCGCCGTTTCGACCCCATGTCCAACATAGACTTCGTTTCGATCCCCATCGGCCGATACATACAGGCCAACCTGGACTTCGGAACGGACTTGCGTCAGGCTCCGCTAGTCTTCGGCGTCAACTACTTCATCAGGGGCAGCGACGGCGCTTACCTGAACGCTCCGCAGGACAAGCAGGCCTGGCTGAAATGGATGGAGCTGAGGGTCCATGACCAGATAGGGGCCATAACCACTCCCACGGGCTTGATCCCCACCTACAGGGACCTGCGTCGCCTCTTCAAGGAGCACCTGGATAAGGAGTACTGGCCGGAGGAGTATACCGAGCAGTTCCGGCTTCGCATACCGGAGCACCTGGCCAAGATTGACCGCATCGAGCGCATCTACCGCGAACAGGTTCCCGATACGCCCGAGATCGTGTTCGAGCTGCTGCAGGCTCAACGCGAGCGGCTGGTGACGGTCCGGGACCGAGAAGGGGATTACGTCTCCCCCTTCGACCTGTGACGGTCCGGCACTTCCTTCACGGCCCTGCTTGAGCGCGGTCCGAATGCAGCTCAGGACCTTGCGCGCACCGCAGCGATGGAGACGCCGAGTGGGCTTGCAAAGTCGGGGGCCACGGTTTATAAAGAGGGTGCGGGCGCCGGGGGGGCGATGAAGCAGCGAGGTCCGGGATGCGGCTGAAAGAGTATGAGAAGAGCTACAGGCTGAGCTTCGACAACGGCGTTTCCGTAGAGATCCTCAGGCAGGGGGGCACCTTCAAAGGGCTGGGGCAGGTCAAGCTGCGCAGGCGGAAGCTTCGTTCGGCTGAGCTGCCCATCATGCCGCTCATCAGGACGCCCGACGGCTATGAGGTCAGCCGACTGCAGATGGAGGACATGCGTAAGGGCAAGGAGTCCCTTACGTTGACGCTGACTCCGTACGTGAGGCGATGCGGGCGAATGGAGTGGGTTTGCTCCGATGGGCAGGACCGCTGGAACGTCGGGCCGTGGGAGCAAGATGAGGAGCGCGACCGGGGTGGGATTGTGCAGCTCCAGCTCCAGGCCGTGGAGCGCACACTCGGCGAGACGGAGTTCGTGGGGTTCTCTTACTCCTACAAGTTCCGCTCGCGCAAGTACCGCATTTACCGCGTTCAGGACCGCGCCACCTGGGAGCTGGGCGGCAGGGCCACGGGCAACTCCTTCTGGATGGCCGGCCCATTCAACCCGCTGCAGAAGTCGTTCCGCAACAAGAGCGACGGTCTCACGACGTCGTGGTGTCACTTCGGCAAGAGCGCCGTTCAGTTGCAGCAGTTCCTGCCGTTCTTCAGCGTTCTGCAGGGCTTCACCTTTCAGTTCAATGCCAATGACCTCTTGGTGACGGCCTTCGAGTCTCCGTTCCCCTGTCGGTCCCTGTTTCAGAAGAGTTCCGGTCAGAACTACCTGATCCACTGGCACCAGTTGTGCGGCGAGCTGGGGGGGTGCCTTGACTTCCCGGCCCTCCAGATACTGTGTGCCGACAACGAGGGGAACACGGAGACAGACCTGGCCAACCTGTACTGTACCGTTCGGGAGGAGCTTCACCGCGAATACTGTGAGGCGGTCGGCCTGGTGCGCGAGGCGGCTGCGATGAGCGGCGCCCTGGCCATCGGCGTCGACCCGCATGCCGAGGCGCTGGAGCGGGGCCTGGACGAGCTGGCGGAGTCCGGGTGCGAGCGAGTCTACGTGCCTGACCTCATGCGCGCGCTGGCGCCGAGAGGGGTCGTGAGCAAACGCTCCAAGTCGGCCCGAGGCGGCGTCCAGAACGCCGCTCGTTTCGTCAAGTACGCACATCACCGGGGGCTGGAGGTGGGGTTGGCGCTATCGGACTGCTGCCGGCCCTGGGTGGTGGCGGGCAACCTGACTGAGGCCGCTCAAGAACAGTGGCAGAGCCTGAAAAGCGGGACCGGGGACCGGTTGGTCGGCCATGCGCTTCGCCGGGGGGCCGACCGCCAGTTTCTGCTGGACCATCTGCGCAGACTCCGCAGGGAAGTCGCGGTGGATGTGTTGTTCGCGGATGACATCCTGGACGGCATCGCCGACCAGTTCGACTGGTCGCAGTCTGCCGACCAGCACGGCGGCGGGTGTGATGAGCCGCGGTTCGACGAGAAGGCCGGTGAGATAAGGCCGCTGGCGCCTGCCCGACGAGACCTGGTCGCCGACCTGCAGCGGATGGGCTACAGGTGTCCGGTGGCGGGGGTCACCGGTCTGGCCACCTCGGGTGCGCGGGTCGCGTACGAGGATCTGGACGGCAGGGAATTCATGCTCCGCGATCTGGTTCTTCGATTCCCTTACGAAGCCATCGTCCAGAGCGGCGACGACCCGCTGGAAGCCTATTTCCGGGCGTGTGCGAATCGCGTCAGTTACGCCACCACGTATGACCTGACGCGGGGTGTCTACGGCAAGCTGGAGAACTGGTGGCGCCAGGAATACGCCGCCGTGAACCAGGCATACCATGCCGTTCGGGACTACATGGAGCGGTCCCATCTGCTGCCGGATGACTGCGGCGTTCTGTGGACGGGAGCCGAACCCGACATCCGGGTTCTGTGGGCCTACAGAGAATTCGAATGGCCCGTCGGGCAAGAGGCGGAGGTCTTCGACGTGATGGCTGCCGATCCCGTGGAGCCGGCGGAGGGCGTCTTCTCGCCCGGTCCCTACAGGACCTACCTGATCCAGGGCGCAGACGGCCCCTGAGCATCGGCTTTGGTCGCTGAGAGGGCAAGCCTGCTGAGTGGAGGACGAAGCGGATGTTGCGGCTGACCTTGACGGAGCGGAACCTGGACGGCACTCCCAGTGTGGCTCTCGTTGGCGAACTGAACGTGAGCACTGCGCCCGACCTGCGGCGACGGCTGATGAAGTACCTGGACGGGAACCGCCCCAAGCTGCTGCTGGACCTGGTTGAGCTGTCTTTCATGGACACGAGCGGGCTGGCCACACTGATTGAGGCCCACCTGAAGGCGGAGAAGAACGGGGGAAAGCTGGCGCTGTTCGGCCTGGCGGCCCGGATAGCCGAAGTGTTCGCCGTCACGCGTGTGACGGAGCTTCTCCATGTTTATGACAGCGAACAGGAGGCGTTGGCGGCCGTCCGAGAGATGGCGGAATAGGTGAAGCGATCATGGCCTGGCCGTACCGCTGGGCGGTTCGCGGCGCTCGGGCAGGGGGCACTTGCACGGCTTCCCGGCGTCGGATATAAGTGCCGCCGGCCTGCGCGGCTGTGTCGATCTGCGTGGGACGCGCCGAAGCATGTTTCTACCCGCAGCGAGTGGTGCCCAAGACGAGGGGATCAAGGTGAGTGCGGGGGAAAGCAACTACCAGAACGTGTTGGAGAACATCTACGACGGCGTCTACTTCGTTGACCGCAGCCGCAAGATCCTCTTCTGGAACAAGGGCGCCGAGAGGATCACCGGATTCGGCGCCGATGAAGTCGTCGGCAAGAGGTGTCAGGACGACATCCTCAACCACGTCGATGCCGAAGGCAGGCCCATGTGCCAGGGGCGCTGTCCGATGGCGGCCACGCTCGCCGACGGACTGCCCCGCCAGATAGACATGTACATCCGCCACAGGGATGGCTACCGGATGCCCGTGTCCGTACGCGTTAGCCCCGTCGCCGAGCCCGACGGCACCATCAGCGGCGTGGTCCAGGTCTTCAACGACAACTGGTCCAAGGAAGCCGCCATGCAGAGGATCAAGGAGCTTGAGGAGTTGACGTTGCTCGATCCTCTGACGGGCCTGGGCAACAGGCGGTATGCGGAAGTCAGCATCCGTGCCCGTCTGGACGAGGCGCGCCGCTACGGCTGGACTTTCGGGTTGCTCTTCATGGACATCGACCACTTCAAGCTGGTCAACGACACCTACGGCCACGATTTGGGCGACGAGGTCCTGAAGATGGTGGCCAAGACGCTGGTCAACGGGCTGAGGCCGTTCGACGTGCTGGGGCGGTGGGGCGGGGAGGAGTTCGTCGGCATCATCCACAACATGCCCGAGGAGTCGCTCGGTTCGGTGGCGCAGCGCTGCCGGGGGCTCGTCGAGCATTCCAACCTGCCCGCGGAGGACGAAGTCGTTTGCGTCACCATCTGCGTCGGCGCGGCCCTGGCCCGGACAGACGATACCGTGACCGAGCTGATCAAGAGAGCGGACGGCCTGATGTACGAGGGCAAGCGCGCCGGGGGCAACTGCGTGTTCGTCGAGTCGACGTCTTAACGGTTTGTGCGTCGCACGCAGTCAGGCTTCGCCTGCCAGCGCCCGCCACTCCGCGGGTAGCAGGGGGAGGCGCCGGTCGCCCGTGCGTGCGACGTCGGAGGCCCCGGTCAGGTTCTCGGGGCGCTCCTTGTGCATTCAGCCGCGAGTTCCCGGCGCGGATCCCGCTTCGGCCGGACGGCTGCGTGAACGCCGTCCCGCGCCGGTTATGCCGCGGTCTTGCCTTTGCAGTGCCGGTGCGCGTGCGCTAGAATCCGGGTTTCCCGCCGGGCGCGCCCTCGCGTGCTGCGGATCGGTGTCCGAGCTATCACGTCCGGAGACGACAGAATGGCAGAGATAGCCATCATCGGGGCCGGCAGTCAGGTCTTTGCGCAGGCGATGGTCCGTGACTGCCTGAGCTTTCCCGCGCTGGCAGACTCCACGTTCCGCCTGATGGACATTGACCCCGAGCCCCTGGGCTACATGGAGGCCGTGGCCCGCAAGATGGTCAAGCAGGGCAGCTACCCCGCCGAGGTCACGGCCACCACCGACCGGCGCCGCGCACTGGACGGGGCCGACTACGTGATCGTGGCGATCCTGGTCGGGGGCCGGGAGCCGATTGTGGACGAGATCGACATCCCCCTCAAGCACGGCGTCAACCAGTGCATAGGCGACACGATGGGGCCCGGCGGCATCTTCCGTTTCGCGCGCACCTTGCCCGCGCTGTTGGAGATCGCCTACGACGTGGAGGAGCTCTGCCCGGACGCCTTTGTGCTCAACTACACCAACCCGATGTCGATGCTCTGTCACGGGGCGCGGGAGAGCAGCGACGTCCGGATGATCGGCCTCTGCCACAGCGTCCAGGCCGCTCACGTCGAGCTGGCGCGGGCGATCGGGGAGGATCCGCACGACTGTGAGTCCCAGGTGGCGGGCATCAACCACCAGGCATGGGTGCTCTCCTATCAGTGCAACGGCCAGGATGCCTATCCCCGTATCCGGGAAGCGGCCCGCCAGAACCAGGAGTGGTACGAGACGAACACCACGCGCGTGGAGATGCTGCGGCAGCTAGACTACTACGTCACCGAGTCCAGCGGGCACAACTCCGAGTACAACCCCTGGTTCCGCAAGCGGGAAGACCTGATCGATAAGTACCAGGGCGAAGGCTTCAACGGCGGCACGGGCTACATCAAGGAGCTCTACACGACCGACCGTGAGGCGTACATGAGCCGCCTGCGCAAGGTGGCGGAGGAGACCGAGGAGTTCAGGCTGGAACGCGGCCACGAGTACGGCTCCTACCTGATCAACGCGTTGGCGACGGGCGAAGCGTTCCGCTTCAACGGGACGGTTGAGAACACGGGCCTGATCACCAACCTGCCCTGGGGGTGCTCCGTAGAGGTCCCGTGCTACGCCGACAGGGGAGGAGTCCATCCCTGCTACGTCGGCGACCTGCCGCCCCAGCTCGCCGCGCTTAACAACATGGCTATCCAGTCCACCAACCTGGCCGTCGAGGCAGTGCTCACGGGCGACCGGGAGATGCTGTACTGGGCGATTGCGTACGACCCTCTCACGTCCGCCGCGCTGTCCCTCCAGGAGATACGGGACATGGTGGACGAGATGTTCGAGAGAGAGAAGGACTGGATGCCGACCTTTGCCGGGTGAGTTCCGGGCGGCCACGAGAGGGCCGTTGGGGCAAGGAAGGCTCCTGGACCGCTTGCGAAGCCCGCGCTGGCCTGCTATCGTGTACAGGTTGACCGCCCAGAGGGGCCCGTCGTTCTGTCCGTATCCCGGGGTTGTCCCCGTAGCTAGGAGTGTCGGCAATGGCGAAGAGCGAGGAGAATCTCAAGGAGGCGTTCGCGGGCGAGAGCCAGGCCAACCAGCGCTACCAGGGCTTTGGCAAGAAGGCCCAGAAGGACGGCCTTACGATGATAGCCAGGCTGTTCCGGGCTGCCGGGGCGGCCGAGACCGTCCACGCGCAGAATCACCTGGTCGCGATGGGGGCCATGCGGGATACGTTGGCCAACCTGAGGGCCGCACAGGCCGGGGAGGCCGAGGAGTTCAAGTCGATGTACCCGGAGTTCCTCGAGGCCGCCCGCCAGGAGGGGAACACCGACGCCGAGAGGACCTTCGACTACGCCATGCAGGTGGAGAAGATCCACTACGACCTCTACGGGAAGGCCATAGGGGCCCTGGAAAAGGGCGGGGACCTGCCTGAGAGGAAGATGTTCGTCTGCAGGGGCTGCGGCAACACCGTCGAGGACGAAGCGCCCGAGAAGTGCCCCATCTGCGGCGCCCCCAAGTCCTGGTTCATGCTGATCGAGTAGGCGTGTGAGCGACGAGGCACTGAGCACCGTTTCAGCGGGCTTTGACCGCGCCTATTCCTCGCAGCGGTCCTACTTCGGAAAGGCCCCGTGCCCGTGGCTGATTCACTTCCTGGGGCATTCTGCGGACCGGGGCCGGCGGGCCCTCGACATGGGATGCGGCCACGGGCGCAACGCCCTGTTCCTGGCCAGGCTTGGCTACAGCGTGACCGCTGTGGACATCTCGGGCGCGGCTGTGCGCGAACTGGAAGGCTATGCCGACGCTGAAGGTCTGCCGGTGCGGGCCCACTGTGCCGACCTGCGGGATTGTAACCTGGGCGAGAATGCATACGACGTCATCGTGGCCGTGACCGTACTGGGCTTGATCGACGAGGACGCGCTGGCGCCGCTGGCAGACCGGATGGCGCTTGCCCTGCGCCCGGGCGGCTTGCTGTTGGTCGAGGATTTCGCCGAGGGCGATCCGGGTTTCTCAGGCCGGCGCCGACGCAGCGAGTTCGCACACCTGGTGCAGCGCTACTTTACGCCGTCCACGCTTCGGCGGCTCCTCCGGTCTCTGGAGGAGATATCCTGCCGTGAGTTCGCGTTGACCGACGCCACGCACGGCCGGCCGCACCGCCACAGGCTAGTGAGGTACGCGGGCCGCAGGCGGCCCGTCGCCGCCGCTCAAGGATAGGGTCATGGAGCTCGAAGGCAAGACAGCGGTGATCACCGGTGGCACCGGGCACCTGGGCAGGGCCGTGGTTGCCCGTTTCCTTCGGGAAGGGGCCGGCGTCCTCGTGTCCTGGCGCTCCGAGGAGGAATGGCGGGAGCTTGAGGCTTCCATTGATGACGAGTTCTCAGACCGCCTCGTCGGCCTGCGGGCGGACGTGACGGACGAGGAACAGGTGGAAGGGCTGATGCGGACGGCCGTCGATCGCTTCGGCGGCCTCGACGCACTGCTGAACCTGGTGGGCGGCTTCGCCTTCGGCAGGAACGTGTGGGAGACCGACCTGGCAACCTGGGACCGGATGATGGACCTGAATCTCAAGAGCGCCTTCCTTTGCTCGAAGCATGCGCTGCCCGTCATGCGCGAGGCCGGCCGGGGCGCCATCGTGTACGTTTCGTCAAAGGCGTGCGAGGACTTGCAGCCCGGGGCGGCGGCCTACGCCGTTTCCAAGGGCGCCCTCATCACCCTCATGCGTGCGCTCCGGGAAGAAGTGAAGGACACCGGCATCAGAGTCAACACCATCATGCCCGGCATCATAGACACCCCCGTGACACGCCGTCTGATGCCGAAGGCTGATACGGGCAAGTGGGTGGGCCCGGACGAGGTAGCGGACGCCCTGGTCGCCCTATGCTCCGAGAGGTGCGGAGTTGCGAGCGGATCGGTTATCCGCCTCTTCGGCGGGTTGTAGGCGTGGGACAACGTCTCAGCCGGCCTTACGGCGGGTCCGTTCGGATCGGTCGGCAGGCGGTGGAGTGCTCTTGAGTACGGCCCACAGGCCGGCGAACAGGTTGTCGAAGAGCCGGTCGAAGCTGCGACGGTAGTAGGCCGAGACGCAACTCGCTGGTGCGCGGCCGGTGGCCGCGTCGTAACGAGCTCGTTCGACAGGATCGGAAAGGACTTTGTAAGCGCGCTGCACGCGCTTGAACAGCGCCGGGTCGCCTTCCCCGGATTTGACATCCGGGTGGAGGGTGAGGGCCTTGCACCGGTAGGCCCGTTTGATGTCCCTCGGCGCGGCGTTCGGGTTCACCCCGAGCAACGCGTAGTAGTCTGCTGATTCGTGTGTAGCTGCCATCCCGGCCCTGAGTTGGTCGGCGCAATCAGCGCGAACACTGACTGAGGGAGTATAGGCAGGCGGCGAACGCGGATTCAGCGTGTAATCATAAGTCATTTCTTCATAATGTGTTGAGGGTTGGTAAAAAGATGACCCCCGCAGTGCAGACACAGATTAATGGAACCACTCTGGAGCTGGTGCAGGGCGACATCACGCGACAGCCCGTCGATGCGGTCGTGAACGCCGCCAACAGCTTGCTCCAGGGCGGCGGAGGCGTCGACGGCGCCATTCATCGCGTCGGCGGGCCCGCCATCATGGCGGAGTGCCTGAAGATCGGCGGCTGCCCCACCGGCAGCGCCGTGATAACGACCGGCGGCAAACTGCTGGCGCGCCACGTCATCCACGCCGTCGGTCCCCGCCACACGCCGAACTCCCTGCGAGCGCCCGAGATGCTGGCCAGCGCCTACCGCACCAGCCTCCGCGTCGCTCAGGAGCATGGCGTGGAGACGATCGCCTTCCCTTCGATCAGCACGGGCGCTTACGGTTACCCGATCGACGAGGCGTCCCGTATTGCGCTCAGGACCGTCATCGAGTTCATCCGGGACAACCCGGGAGTCTTCGAGCTGGTGCGCTTCGTGCTCTTCACTGCCAGCGCCCTGAAGGCCTACCGGCAGGCGTTCGAGGAGCTCACGGCCGAGCCGACCGCTTCGTGATGCGCGCGTGGCGGCGCGCCCTAGGGCTGCTTCCGGAGCTCGGCTCCCTGCCCGACCAGGATTCGCTGGAGCCCGGGCACGTCCAGGTTCCGCGGCTGCACGCCGTCCGCCAGGCACAGCGCGGCTGCCGTGCCGGACGCCTGTGAGATGGCCATCAGCGGTGCCATGCTGCGGGCGCTCTGGAACGGCACTTGCTCGGCCGAGATGCACCGGCCCGGCGCCACACCCGCCACGCGGTACATCAGGCTCACGGACATCAGGTGTTCGTCCGTCCGTGCGGCTTCCGTGAAGGGGGCTCCAACCACCCGAAGTGGCCGTGCGCCGTGCGGCCGCACGCCCGCGCTTTGGGCGAGCCTCACGGTCGCGGCGCCCTGGGCGTCGCCGTGAGCGGGACGGTCGGGTTCTTGGCAAAGCGCCTCCCGTGCGGTAGAATCGCCCGCCTGCTTCTGAGCGAGGTCCTCCGATGGTGGTCCGACAGGAGTTCAGGAACCTGGCGCAGCGCTTCCCTGCGCAGTTCAGCGCAGGGCAGCCTGCCTGGTTCATCCGGGCGCCGGGCCGCATCAATCTGATCGGGGAGCACACGGACTACAACGGCTTCTCCGTCATGCCGATGGCGATTGAACGCGCCATTCGGATGGCGGTCGCGCCGCGCGACGACGGCCTGGTGGTGCTGAAGAATGTCGATCCCTCTCTTTACGGCGACCGTGACTTCGAGGTCGGGGCCTCGATCCCTCCTTACCCTACCGGCGATTGGGGCAATTACGCCAAGGCGGCCGTCCAGTCGCTGGTCGGGTGTGCGCCGGACGGCGGCTGGACGGGGGACGAGCTCAAAGGCATGTCGTGCCTGGTGGAAGGAGACATCCCGCCGGCCGCGGGCCTTTCCTCTTCCACGGCCCTGGTCGTGGCGGCCGGGCTTGCGTTCAGCGCCGTCAATCGCCTCGGCGTGGGCCGCCGGGCCATGGCGGATCGCATGGCGGCGGCCGAGCATTACGTCGGCACGCAGGGCGGCGGCATGGATCAGGCCGTCTGCCTGCTCGGGCGCGAGGGGGAGCTGCTGAAGATTGACTTCTTTCCGCTGCGCACTAGGCGCGTCCCTTTCCCGCATGACTGCCGGATCATCGCCGCCCACAGCACGGTGCGGGTACCCAAGAGCGGCGAGCAACGGCTCGCCTACAACCGGCGCGTTCTGGAGTGCCGCATCGCCGCGCACTTGCTGGCCAGGGAGCTGGGCGTGGAGCCGCCCGAACGGCTGGCCGACGTGGTGCATGGCGACGCCGGCAAGTCCCTGAGTGATCTGCTGGAGATCCTGGAGCGAGCCGTGCAAGGGCGGGAGAGCGTCTCCCTGCGCCGTGCGTCCGCGCTGTTCGGCGTTGCGCCGGGCCAGTTCGCGCGGCGGCTCCTGCGGATGGAGGACGGACTGCTGCTCCCCATGCCGGCCGACGGCCTGAGAATACTGCCCAGGTGCCGCCACGTCTTCAGCGAGGCGGCCCGCGTAGAGGAGGCCGAGGCGTGCCTGCGCAGCGGCGACCTGGAGGAGTTCGGCCGCCTGATGGACGAGTCGCACGAGAGCTGCGCGGCCGACTATGAGATCAGTTGCTACGAGCTGGACCAAGTGGTAGAGCTGATGCGCGGCGCGGGCGCGCTCGGTGCGCGTCTGACCGGAGCCGGCTTCGGCGGCTTCGCCATCGCGCTCGCCCGCCGGGAGCGGGTGGAAGCGATCGAGCAGACGCTGCACACTGACTTCTACGAACACCGCGGTGCGTCGGCGGAGGGGAACGTGTTCGTCTTCGTTCCGGCCGCCGGCGCCCTGCAGGAACGGGCGCCGTGAGCGTGAACCACATCATCCTTTCGGCTGACTGACGCGACAGTCAGCGGAGAACGACACATGAAGCTCTATGTGCAGACGGACATGGAAGGCGTTGCCGGCATCATCAACGTGGACGACTACCTCGACTCGTCCGGGCGCTACCACGAGAAGGGAAAGCGCCTGGTGACCGAGGAGGTGAACGCCGCCGTGCGCGGGCTCATCGAGGGAGGCCTCGATGACGTCGTCGTGGCCGACGGGCACGGCAGCGGCGCGATCGACATCGAGCTTCTCGACCCGCGCGTGCGGCTGATGCGCGGCTGGCCGACGGGCTGGCCGCTGCTGCTGGACGAGTCCTACGACGCGCTGGCGTTCGTCGGCCAGCACGCCAAGGCCGGCACGGAGTTCGCCCACATCCCGCACACGCAGTGGTTCGGCTACCTCGATCTGTCCATCAACGGCATCTCGATCGGCGAGTACGGACAGATGGTGCTTTGCGCGAACGAGCTCGACATCCCCGTTATCTTCGCTTCGGGCGACGCCGCGTTCTGCCGCGAGGTGAAGGAGCTGACGCCCTGGGCCGAGAGCGTGGCCGGCAAGGAAGGGACCACGCCCGGCAAGGGCGACGATCTGGAGAGACACGCCTACGGCCGTTCGCATGAAGCGGCCATCCACCGCCATCCCGAAGTCGTGCGCGAGGAACTCGAGAAGGTGGCCTTGAAGGCGGCGCGCCGCTTCGTGTCCGATCCGGGCAGCTTCGGGCGCGTGGACATCCAGCCGCCCTACAAGGCCGTGGCCCGGTTCCGCCAGGTCGGGGAGAAGGAACCGCACACGGTCGAGCGCGAGCATCCTTCCAGCATCGCCGAAGTGCTGAACGCACTGCGATCGGGCTGAACCACTGCAAGGGAGAATCACTTGGAGCCGAGAGACCTGGTCCTGGAGCAGATCCGGCATCGCGAGACGAGACCGATCCCGTTCACGCTCGGCTTCGAGGGCGACGTGGCGGAGCGGCTCGACCAGCACTACGGCGGACGCGCGTGGCGCGAGCGGCTCACGCCCTACGTCGCCAACGTCTCCATCGTGGGCGTGAACTGGACCGGCGACGAGCGGCTGGACGAGCGCCGTTTCCGCGACCCGTTCGGCACGGTGTGGCGCACCGACCTGCGCCCCGCCCACCTGGAGACGCCCGGCCTCGCGGCGCCGTCCTTCGACGCGTACGACTTCCCGACGCCGGAGCGTTTCGTGACCGACGGTTCCCTGGCCGCCGCGCGCGAGCAGTGCGAGGGGCACGCGGACAGCTTGCGGCTGGCCGGGTTCGGGTGGGGCCTGTTCGAGCGGACGTGGACCATCCGCGGGTTTGAGAATGCCCTGGTGGACGCGGCGGCAGACCCCGACTTCTACGGCGAACTGCTGGACCGGATCACGGAGTTGCAGTTGGCATTCGTGCGGGCTAGCCTGGAGCTGCCGTTCGACGGCGTCATGTTCTCCGACGACTGGGGTGACCAGCGCGGCGTCATCCTTGGGCCCGAGCGCTGGCGCCGGCTGGTCAAGCCGCGGCTGGCCCGGCTCTACGCGGCGGTGCACGACGCGGGCCGGCTCGCCGTCAATCACTGCTGCGGCTGCGTCACGGACATCGTGCCGGACCTGATCGAGATCGGGCTCGACATGCTGGAGAGCGTCCAGCCGGAGGCCATGGACCCCTACGAGCTGAAGCGCCGTTGGGGCGACCGGCTCACGTTCTGGGGCGGGCTCGGATCGCAGAGCACCATCCCGTTCGGCACGCCGCAGCAGATACGCGACGAGGTGCGGCGACTGTGCAGGGAGATGGGGCGGGGAGGCGGCTACATCCTGGCCCCGGCGAAGGCGCTCCAGCCCGAGACGCCGACAGAGAACGCAGCCGCCGTCTTCGAAGCCTTCACAAACCAGGATTGACGGAAAGGGAGCGTGGCCCCGTGGCTGATGCGGCAGGGCAGCCGACGACGTCCCTTCGTCGCCCCCGTTGTCATGCTGGAGAGTCCCCAGCTTCGCGGGCGAGGAAGCATCTGGCGGGCCGCAGCACAAGTGGCGGCGTTGAATTGTCGGCGAGAGCACAGCACCGCCCCGCCGTGCGGCGAACGAGCATCCGTGGCGGAAAGGCGAGAGGCAGGTTGCCGGCTGGAAGCCGGCGCTACAACGATGTGGCGGCCTTGAAGTGTAAGCGCGAGCGTAGCGCCGCTCCGCCGTGTGGCGGGTAAACATCCCTGGCGGCAATGCGATGTCGGCTGGCAGCTTGCTCGCATTCGGCCCGTCGGCGCTATAGTGAGGTGGCGCAGGAAGCCCACGGCTTCACGCCCCTGGACTGGCCGACAAGCAGGATCCGGCGTCGCATGTTCGAGCTCGACCCGTCATTGAGGCGAGGTGACGATGCGACAGAAGGAGAGTGATCGCACGACGCTGCGGTTCATCGGTGTGGCCAGTTGCGTCCCCGAGGTCGGCCGCGAGACGGCCTGCTTCCTGCTGAACGAGACCGTCCTGGTGGACGTCGGCTGGAACGCCGCCCTCCACATGCGCCGGTTCGGCTGCGATCCGCTCGCCGTGCGTCACGTCTTCATCACGCACTGCCACCACGACCACTATCTGGGGCTGGCGCCGCTGTTCTTCTACTTCGCCATGAGCGGCAAAGCGCAGCAGGGGGACGAGCGGCTCGTCGTCGCCGGCCCCCGCACGGAGATCGGCATGGCGGTCGCGCGCGCGCTCGCCTACCTTCAGGCCGAACGTTACGCGGACGTAAACGCGGCAGTGGACATCGTTCCCCTGCGGCCGGGCGCGCAGTTCGACACGGACCGCATCCGCGTGCGCACCGCGCAGGTCGTGCACCCGACGCTGGCGCTGGCCTACCGGTTCGAGGACAAGCAGACCGGCGCCTCGATAGCCATCACGGGGGACACGGCATACTACGAGCCGCTCGGGCGGTTCGCCGCCGGGGCGGACGTGCTGGTGCACGAGGCGAGCGCCGGCCCCGAGGCCGTGGACCCTCTCGCGGCGTGGGGGCATTCGGGCGCTCCCGACGCCGCCCGCATCGCCGCTGCTGCCCGGCCGAAGCGCCTCTACCTGGTGCACTGCCCGGAGGGCAAGCGTCAGGCCGCCCTGGCCGCCGCGCGCGGTATCTTCCCCGAGACCTACCTGCCCACCGAGGGGGACTTGATCGAGTTGCCGTTGTCCTGAGAAGGGCCGCGCGCCTCCTTTGCCCCTCGCGCTTCAGCCCAGAATCGCGGCCAGGTCTTCCTGCGGCGTCGAGATGGGCATGACGTTGAACTTCTCGGCCAGCACCTCGAGCACCGGCGCCGTGACGAAGGCCGGCAGGCTGGGGCCCAGGCGTATGTCCCTGATGCCCAGGTGGAGCAGCGTCAGCAGTATCGCCACCGCCTTCTGTTCGTACCAGGACAGGATCAGCGACAGCGGCAGGCTGTTCACGTCCGTGTCGAAGGCATCGGCCAGGGCCAGGGCGATCTGCACGGCGGAGTAAGCGTCATTGCATTGGCCCACGTCCAGCAGGCGGGGGATGCCTCCGATGTCACCGAAGTCCAGCTTGTTGAACCTGTACTTGCCGCACGCGAGGGTCAGGATCACGCAGTCGTCCGGGACGGCCTGTGCGAATTCGGTGTAGTAATTCCGGCCCGGCTTCGCGCCATCGCAGCCGCCGATCAGGAAAAAGTGCCGAACCGCGCCGCCCTTGACGGCCTCGATCACCTTGTCCGCGACGCCCATCACGGCGTTGTGCCCGAAGCCGACGAGGATCTCCTTGTCCGGGCCGTCCTCCATGAATCCTTCGGCTGCCAGCGCTGCCTCGATGACGGGAGTGAAGTCGCGGTTCTCGATGTGCGCGACGCCGGGCCAGCCGACCAAGCCGCTGGTGAAGATGCGGCCCGCGTAACTGTCCTTCGGCCTCTGCAGACAGTTGGTGGTCATCAGGATGGCGCCGGGGAACTCATCGAACTCCTTGCGCTGGTCCTGCCAGGCGCCGCCGTAGTTGCCAACCAGGTGCTCGTACTTCCTCAGCTCCGGGTAGCCGTGCGCGGGCAGCATCTCGCCGTGCGTGTAGACGTTGATGCCCTTGCCCGCGCTCTGTTTGAGCAACTCGTCCAGGTCCTTCAGGTCATGCCCGGACACGACGATGGCCTTGCCCTTGAGGGGCGTGACGCGGACGGGCGTCGGCTCGGGATGGCCGTACGCGCCGGTGTTGGCGGCGTCGAGCAGCTCCATCGCCTTCAGATTGAGTTCGCCCACCCGCAGGGCCCTGGCCAGCAGTTCGTCGGCGCACGTCGGTTTGCCGGCCAGGTAATCCAGCATCTCGTGAAAACCGGCGTAGAAGGCGTCGTCTTCCTGGCCGAGGATCTGCGCGTGGTCCGCGTCGGCGGCCGCGCCCTTGAGGCCGTGGAGGAGGAGCTCCCGCAGCCCGGTTACGTCCTCCGGTTTGCCGGCCAGGTAATCCACCATCTCGTGAAAACCCGCGTAGAGGGCGTGGTCTTCCTGGGCGAGGATCTGCGCGTGGTCCGCGTCGGCGGCCGCGCCCTTGAGGCCGTGGAGGAGGAGCTCCCGCAGCCCGGTTACGTCCTCGCCGAGCGCGTCGATGCGGTTCTGGATGGTGAGCACCTCGCCCTGACGGATCAGCTCGTCCATGTCCCCGGCCGGCGTGAAGGCGGCGGGACCGCCCAGCTCTTCGGGTTGCTTACCCGTCTTCTGGCACGCCTCCTCGTAGAGGGCCCGGGCCCTGTCCCTGAGCTCGGCGGCGCGCAGGACCATCTGCCGCAGCGCCTCGGGATCGAAGTTCACGTTGGTGAGCGTCGCGAAGAGTGCCTGAACCGTGAAGACGTTGATCTCCCGGTCGGTCGCGCCCAACTGGCGCGCCCTGTGCGCGTACATCGAGAGCCCCTTGACGGCGTGAATCAGCCCGTCCTGGAGCGCGGCGGTCTCGGGGTCCTTGCCGCAGACGCCGTGCGCCGTGCAGCCCGTGCCCTTGGCCGTCTGCTCACACTGGTAACAGAACATGGTCATGATGCTGCTCCATCATAGGGTTCCTGGGGGGAAACGGTCAATTCACCGGTGCCTTTGTCGCTTCCCCGAGTTCCCGGCCGAACGCGCGGCAGGCTTCCAGGTCGTCGGCGCCCGGCTGCCACTTGCACTTGATGCCCTCGCGCACGAGCGGGATGCCACACCTGCCGAGGTGCTCCTCGATGATCTTGACGGCCTCCCCGCTCCAGCCGTAGGAGCCGAAGGCCGCGCCGATCTTGTTCTTGAACTTCAGGCCCCTGATCGCCTCCAGCAGGGGCATGATCGTGGGCAGCGGGCCGTTGTTCACGGTGGGCGAGCCGACCGCGAGCGTCCGTGCTCTGAAGACCTCGACCAGGACGTCGTTCAGGTCTGTGATGCCGATGTGCAGCACCTTGTTGTCGACGCCCACGTCGCTCAGTCCCTCTCCGACGGCCTCGGCCATGCGCCGCGTGCCGTGCCACATGGTGTCGTAGAGGACGGCGGCGCGCGGCTCGGGCTTCTGGGCGGCCCATTCCTGGTACTTCCGGACGATCTGAAGCGGATCATCGCGCCAGATCACGCCATGACTCGGTGCGATCATGTCCACGGGCAGATCGAGCGCCAGGACCTCGTCGATCTTGCTCGATACCAGCTTGCTGAAGGGCGTCAGTATGTTGACGTAGTACTTGAGCGCCTCTTCGTAGAGCTCTTCCTGGTCGACCTGGTCGTTGAAGCGGAAGGCGGAGGCGTAGTGCTGGCCGAACGCGTCGTTCGGCATCAGGATGTTCTTGCCGGTCAGGTAGGTGAACATGCTGTCCGGCCAGTGGAGCATGGGCGCCTCGACGAAGACCAGCTTGTTGCGTCCGATGTCGATCGCGTCGCCGGTCTTGACGACCTGGAAGTTCCACGGCTGGTGGTAGTGGCCTTCGACGCTTTCCGCACCGCGCCTGGACACGACGACGGTGGCATCGGGCGCGTGCCGCATGATTGCGGGAAGGGCACCGGAATGGTCCATCTCCGCATGATTGGCCACCACGATGTCGATCTCTGCGGGGTCGATCACCTTCCGCAGGTTCTCGATGAACTCGTCCTGGAAAGGCTCCCACACTGTGTCCACCAGCACGTTCTTCTCGTCCCGGATCAGGTAGGAGTTGTAGGTCGATCCCCTGTGCGTTGACAGCTCGTGGCCGTGGAATGTGCGGAGCTCCCAATCCACCGCGCCCACCCAGTACACGCCGTCCTTCAGTTCCATTGCCATCGCTCACTCCCTGCTGTAATGCTCCCGTGACCGAAGCGTCAGTCAGCCTGGAGCGTCCCCTGGCCATTCGGGGATGCGCTCCTCGCAGCCTTCGCTTCGTCCGTCTGACTGATCTCCCCTACGACGATCTTGCCCTCTTGCGGGCTGGACAACAGATCGGGCCGCTACAGGCGCTCGGCGCCGATCTGTCTCCCAGCTTCGGTCAGTGCTTCCCGCGCCAGTCCGTCCCGCGCGTCGGCCCTGCCTGATCTCCTCAGGTTGGCGATCAGGTCGGCGTCGAACAGCGGTCCGCCGTTACGGGTGTTCATCCTCTCGCGGTCGTGATGATGCTCGATCAGATCGAGGATCTCCTCCTGGACCGCTTCGGGCAGGCCCAGCTCGCACAGGATCTCCTTTGCCCTCGCGCGGCCCTCGACGCCGTGCTTGGCGCCTGCCCGGCTGGCCGCCCTTCCAATGTCGTGCAGGATGGCGGCCGATACGAGCACGAGGGGGTCCGCGTCGGACCGGCGTCCTATCTCCTCCGCCAGCTCCAGCACGGCAAGGGCGTGTCGGATGCTGCCGGCGTCGTCGCCGAACGCCGCCTTCATGCGCGCGATCAACTCCTCCCGCAGTGGCCCGATCCAGTCGTCGTCGCCCTCGCGGAGCGCGCTCATGCACTGGGCGGCGTATCGGCACCAGCTCAGGCACTTCATCGAGTTCTCGGGATTGGCGAACCGATGTCCGCACTCCGGGCACTTACGGACGAGTTCGTCGGGCCAGAACTCCACCCGATGCCCGCACGCAGGGCAGGGCGCTTCGGCAATGTCCCCGGCCTTCAAGAACATGGGGTCCTGTCCCGGGCACTTGGGGCCACTCATCTCCTCGCCTTTCCCCTTTTTCCGGCAGGCTCCAGAACGTCGCTTAGTCTGATCCCGGCCAGTTCGGCGTTCAACTCCACCTGAAGCTCGGCCAGCCGCGCCCGCACCGGGCAGAACTCCGTTCGACTGCAGATATCCGGCTTCGCGAAGCACTCGTTCATCACCAGCGGGCCTTGCACCGTCTCGATGATATCCAGCAGGGATACGTCCTCTACCGGCGCTGCCAGCCGGTATCCTCCGAACGGCCCCTGGCGGCTCTCGACGAAGCCTGCCTGGTTGAGGCGCTGCATGATCTTGCGCAGGAAGAACTCCGGCGCCTCGACGGCTTCGGCCAGAGCGCTCACGGATAGGAAGCCTTCGGTCTCTGCCAGCCGCAGCATCGACCTGAGCGCGTAGTCCGTCTCGCGCTTGACTATGGCCATGCGGACATTACCACCTTTCTGATCTCTTATAATAGGATCATATCAATCTTATAAGCTGGTGTCAAGTGGGCTTCCCGGATTTTCTCTGCGGATCGCCGTATTTCTACGGCACGACTGCACGGCGGAGCTGACCGGCCGCGACGGCCAGCACCAGGCCGATGGCGACGCCGAGCCCGTCGGCCAGCACGTCGCTCCATTCAAAGGCGCGACCGGTCAGCGGCTGTACGAGCTCGAGAAGGAGCCCGAACGCCGCGGCGGCAGCGGCCACGCCAAGGCGCGACCGGAAGGTGCCGGTGCCGATGGCTCGGACGGCCAACACGCACAGGACGGTGTACGCGACGAGGTGGCCCATGAAGTCGCGCCCCGGCAGCGCCGCCAGGGCGCGGGCGCCCGGCGGATGCGGCAGCAAACTCAGGATCGTCACTGCTGCAGACCACAGCAGCAGGCATGCTATGTTCTGGATGCGCATTCCACGGCCTGGAGGTTCGTATCTCATGACATGCCTGCGCCCTTTCCGGTACGCGCCTCGCTCGCGCCCAACACTATACCGCATCCGCCGTCCGTAAGTCGGTACCGGTCTGCTATAATCTCCAAGGTTGGCGGTGCGAGCCGCCGCACTTCCGTTAGGGATCTTCATGGCTGCGCGGAACGGACACGGTTTCTTCCTGGTCAGGCTTCTGCGGGGGCTGGCCTGTGCCTTTCGCGCGTTCGGCGTCATCTTCAGCAGCCGCCGGCTCTTCCTGCTCACGCTTGCGCCCTTCCTGCTGTGCCTCGTGCTCTACGTGGCGTTCTTCGCGGTCTTTCTGCTCCTGCTGGACGACGTGGTAGACCTGGTCATCGCCCCCGGGGCGTGGTGGCGCACAGTGTTGCGGGTGCTGCTCGCCGTTGCGCTTCCGGTCGCATTCGTCATCCTGGGGGTATTCACCTACACGTTGTCCTGCTTCGTCGTGGCGGGGCCGCTTTATGAATGGCTCTCGGCCGGCGTGGAGCGGCAGGTCACGGGCTCCGTCGAGGAGGAGCCTTTCGGCATCAGGAACATGGTGATCGACTTTGGCCGCGCCATCGGGCTGGCCGTGCTGATTCTCCTGATTGAGGTGTGCGTTCTGATCGCCGGCCTTCTGCTGGTGCCCGTTACGACGGTTCTGGCGCTGATGGGTTCTGCCGTCCTGCTGGCGCTGGAGTGTCTGGACTACCCGATGGGCCGTCGGCGGATGCCGGTCACGGAGCGCCTGGCGTTCGCCGGGCGCCATGCTTGGGAGCTTCTGGGGCTGGGATTGCCTGTGCTGGTCGGCCTGATGGTGCCCTTTGTGGGCGCCGCGTTCCTGCCGATCGGCGTCGTGGGGGGAACGCTGCTCTTCCTTCAACTGGACCGCCGGGAGCCGCCGCAGCCCGGGCGAGGCGGGCCAGGGCCGACCTGTTGAAGGCGCGGCAGGCATCTGCTAACATGCGGGGTACAGAGCCGTTCGGGGGACTGACGATGAACCAGAGCACCGTGAAGTGGTCGGTCGGGGGCCTGATACTGGCGACGCTCATCGCGGTGGCGCTCCTGCTGCTGCCGGTGAACGAACCAGAGCTGGCGGCGGACGAGACGGACTCCGAAGCGGAGGTGCCTGCCGACACTCAGGTGGCCGCGGCGCAGGAAGGCGAGGCCCAACCCGAAGAAGCCGCCAAGGAGCCACTTGAGTGGGAGAGGCCGCGCTTCGAGGAGCGCCAGACCGAGCGGGATGAGATGGTCCGGACGCAGATCAAGCGGCGCGGGGTCGAGGACGAGGAAGTGCTGGCGGCCATGCACAACGTGCCGCGACACCGGTTCATGCCCGGGCGCTCGAGCCGGCTTGCCTATGCGGATCAGCCCGTCCCGATCGGCAAGGGCCAGACGATCTCCCAGCCCTTCATCGTGGCCTACATGACGGAGCTGCTCGATGTGGAGCCGGGTGAGCGCGTCCTGGAGATAGGCACGGGCAGCGGCTATCAGGCGGCGGTGCTCTCCGAATTGACGCCTTACGTCTTCACCATCGAGATCATCGAGACGCTCGCCAAGCAGGCCAGAGATCGGCTGAAGGAGCTCGGCTACAAGACGATCAAGGCGAAGCAGGGCGACGGCTACTACGGCTGGGAGGAGCACGCTCCGTTCGACGGCATCATCGTGACCGCCGCCGCGGGCCACGTTCCGCTGCCTCTCGTGCGGCAGCTCAAGCCGGGCGGCAAAATGGTCATCCCCGTGGGCGGCGTCTACGAGACGCAGCAACTTGTCGTCATCAGCAAGGACGAAGAGGGCAAGGTCAAGACGCGGTCCGTGCTGCCCGTCCGGTTCGTCCCGATGACAGGGCGCGTGCAGGAGGGCGGCTAAGCCGGCTCGATGGCTGTCTTGCGGGCCATTGAGCGCGGTCAGACCGACGACGTCATTCCGAGGCCCGCGAACGCGGGGCCAGGAATCTCGCCCTCGCCGGCGTGGCCGCCGCCACCGGCGAGATTCTTCGTCGCGGCCTGGCCGCTCCTCAGAATGACAATGCTTGCATGGGCGCAACGCTACCTTCGCTCTTCGGGCCAGAGTGCCCCCACTCCCAGGTCCCAGCGACACAGTGCCACACTCCACGATGAGAGACGCGTCCGGCCGGCACGGCAGCGGCATTGCGGCCGCAGCTCTGGCCGTCTTCGTGATCTCTGCGGCGATCATCGCGCTCGAACTGGCACTGATGCGGTGCCTGTCGATCGCCCGATGGCATCACTTCTCCTACCTCGTCATCAGCACCGCGCTGCTGGGTTTCGGCGCCAGTGGCACGCTGCTCACCTTTGCGGGCGGCTGGCTCGGCAGGCGGTTCGGCGGGGCCGGCGCGGTCATTACCGTGCTGTTCGCGGCGTCGGTAACGCTGTGCTTCCGCGCTGCCGAGTGGCTGCCGCTGGATGCCCGCTACATCCTATTCAGCGGTCGTCAGGCGGCGCTGGCGTCCCTGTACCATCTGTTCCTCTTCGTGCCGTTCCTTCTCGGGGCCACGGTCATCGGGCTTTCGCTCGTGCACTTCGCCGAGCGGGTGCACTTCGTCTACGCGGCGAACCTGGTGGGGAGCGGCCTGGGCGGCGCGCTGGCCATCGGGCTGATGTTCGTGCTGCCGCCGGAGAGAGTTCTGCACGTTGTGGCGGGTCTGGGCGCGCTTGCCGCCCTGGTCTGGGCCCTCGGCGGGGCATCCGCGCGATGGCGTCTTCCGCTCGGGGCGCTTGCCG
>CAZSET010000022.1:0-923 GCA_964605915.1 uncultured candidatus Brocadiaceae bacterium
GCGAATGGTGCAGGAGACCTTTGTGCAGAAGCCGGACCTGTTCAAATATCCCGTGCTGAGGATGCGCGAGCTAGGCGATATGGTCAAGGCTGGCGACGTTCTGCTCAGCGAGGGCGAATTGAAGCGGGCCAAGGCCAAGTATGAGGAGGCACGGGATGCCACTCAGGAACTCATGAAGTGGCTGCAGACGGAGGCCGACCAGATAAAGCCGGAAGAGCCGTACAAGAAACGGCAAGAGTCGCGTTACGCCTGGCAGCAGGCACAGAACTACAACAAGCGGGTGGCTAAGCGACAGCTCGCTAACCTGAAGCTGAAAGCGGAGCGGTTCCTGGAGACGATCCCTTCGGTGTAGCGTAAGCGCGGCCGACCGGCCGGGGAGACTGCACAGTGAGCGAAGCCGTAGTGGAGGTCACCGACGATACGTTTGAGTCCGAAGTCTTGAAGTCCGAACTCCCGGTCGCCGTGGATGTGTGGGCGCCCTGGTGCGGACCGTGCCGGATGGTCTCGCCCACCATAGAGCAACTGGCCAGCGAGAACTCCGGCAAGTTCAAGGCGTGCAAGATCAATGTGGACGGCAACCAGGAGGTGGCCATTCGCTACGGTATTCGCGCCATTCCCACGGTCCTGTTCTTCAGGGGCGGAGCCGAGGTGCAGAACCTGCGCATGATCGGAGCGCAGCCGAAATCGGAGTACCAGAAGGCGATCGACAAGTTGACGGGAGGGTAGGTCGACGCCCTGAGCGCAGGAAAACGAAACGGACCACCGGTCGGTGGTCCGCTCTCTTGTACGCGACCCGTTCCGCAGCCTACGCAGTCGGTCCGGGCTCGTCCGCAGGCTCTTCTTGGGGTGTCTCCTGCGGTTCGGGCTCGGACTCGCCGACCTCTTCCGAGACCGTAACGGTAGGTGCTACCTCCTGTTCCGGC
>CAZSET010000022.1:933-26189 GCA_964605915.1 uncultured candidatus Brocadiaceae bacterium
CGAACAGGACCTGCGGAGCATTGTCCCCCAGGCGATTGCCCGTAAGCCGAAGCATTCGCTCGACGCCGGCGATCTCGTACGGAAGTTCGGGGATGTCGCCCACTGTCGTGCCGACGGGAACCCCCAGGCGGCTGCCTCCCAGCCGGACGATGCGGGTATACCCGCCGGGCCTGTCCGCATAGCGCACGGCCAGCGACTCTTCTTCCTCGCGCCACCGGCCCTCGCCGAACAGCTTCTGCACCATCTCCTTGTCCTGCAGGCGTTGCAGGGCCAGGCGGTAGTTATGCAGGTATTTCGCCCTGTCGGCCGGTTCGCCCGTGTCCTTGAAGGGCATCGCCCTTCGGGCCAGAGTGATGAGGCGCTCGACGAAGGGGCGGACCTCCTTCGCTTTGGCAACAGTGGTGACGATGCGTTCGTGCCGCAGCAGTGCCTGGGCCATGTTTCGGCGCAGGGCCGCCCGGTGGCTAGCGGTTCTGCTGAGTTTGCGTCCCTTCTTCCTGTGTCTCATATTCAGTTGCTCGCAGTTCTGGGGAAGCCGCGGGGTGGCCGCCTCGCGTCACTCCTCCTGGTTGGCCAGCAGACCGACCTCCAGCCCCTGCTCGGCCAGCTTCTCGGCCACCTCGTTCAGGGACACCTTGCCGAAGTTGCGCACGTCTAACAGGGCCTTCTCTGTCTTGGCCAGCAGGTCCCCGATGGTCTTGATGCCTTCGCCCAGCAGGCAGTGCGATGACCGCGCACTCAAGTCAAGCGCCGATATGGGCATCGACAGCGTCGACTGCGGTACATGCGGCCTGTCCAAATGCTTCATCTCGGGGATGGGTTCAGGCTCCTCCTGCGGGAGCTGCCGGCTCAGTTCGAAGTACTCCACGAAGGGGTTGAGGTGCTTCCGCAGAATCTTGGAAGCTTCCACGAGGGCTATGTCGGGGCCCACGACGCCGTTGGTGTGGACCTGGAGGATCAGGCGGTCGTAATTGGTCTTGCGGCCGACGCGGGTGTCTTCGACGCGGTAGCTGACGCGCCTGACCGGCGAGAAAAGGCCGTCGACCGGGATGACGCCGATGTCCTTCGGCAGATTCTCGTGTTCCTCGGAAGGGAGGTATCCCCTGCCTTTCCTGACGGTCATCTCGCAGACGAAATCCGTTTTGTCGCCGGTCACGGTCGCGATGACCTGACCAGGATCAATGATGTCCACGTCGGGGTCGGGCTCGATGTCACCTGCAGTCACAAGCCCTTTGGCGTGGGCTTCGACGCGGAGGGTCTTCTCGTGGTCGGGGTGAAGCCGAAGCAACAGCTCCTTGATGTTCAGGATGATCTCAGGCACGTCCTCCTGGACGCCCTTGATGGTGCTCAGTTCCTGCTGAACGCGGGCGAACTTAATCGCCACGACGGCCGATCCCTCGATCGAGGACAGCAGGACGCGCCTGAGGCTGTTGCCAACGCTGCTCCCGAACCCTCTCTCGAACGGCTCCGCAATAAACTCGCCGTAAGTGCCCGTCAGTGTGTCGCGATTCACCCGGACCTGAACGGGAAGCTCCAGCCCCCTCCATCTTGCTCTCATGGCCATCTATTCGTCTCCGATCACCTCTTGGGGGAACAAGGCGTAACCGCCCTCATTTCCCGTGGAACTGGGGGGCATCAGCGAGCGCAGAACTCCACGACCAAGCCCTCTTCTACCTGAGCCGTCACGTCCTCCCGCACGGGCATTCTGACCACCCTTATGGTCAGATCAGCGTCGTTGACCTCGCACCAGCCGGGCTGTGGATGGCCCGTCTGCTCGCGCCTGGCTCGCACGGCTTCCAGGATCGCGTCGTCCGGCTCGGGCCGGATCACGTCTCCCTCTTCAACCAGGTAGTTGGACACGTTAACGGTGCCACCGTTGACCTGGACGTGGCGGTGAGACACAAGCTGCCTCGCCTGAGGCCTGGACAACGCGAGGCCGCAAACGGTCAGCACGTTGTCCAGACGCCGCTCCAGCAGGCACAGCAAGTTGTCGCCAGTGTTGCCCGCCATCTTTTGAGCCATGTCGAAGTAGCGGCGGAACTGCTTCTCGAGCACCCCGTAGTACCGCTTGCACTTCTGCTTTTCGCGCAGGCGGATGCCGTATTCGGTAGGCCGCCTTCGGCGCCAGTGCATCCCCGGCGGCTTGGGCCGCCCTTCGATCGGACACTTGGCGGTATGGCAGCGCGTTCCCTTCAGGTAGAGCTTGACGCCTTCGCGGCGACACAGTCTGCACTTGGGTCCAGTATGCCTGGCCATGCTTTGTGTTCCCTCAACAGGGGTGTAACTCCGCCTCCTGCACCCCAACCATGCTGGGGCCCCGGAACCGTCTCGACGGCTAGACGCGCCTCCGCTTCCGAGGCCGGCATCCGTTGTGGGGCAGCGGAGTGACGTCCTCAATCGACTGTATCGACAGCCCGGCGGCCTCCAGGGCCGTGATCGCCGACTCCCTCCCGGACCCCGGGCCTTTCACCTTCACCTCGAGTTCCTGCACACCCATTCGTTTGGCTTTGTCGGCCACACGCTCGGCCGCACGCTGCGCAGCGAACGGCGTGCTCTTGCGCGAACCGGCGAACCCACACGTGCCGGCGGTCTCGAAGCAAAGCACATCGCCCTTCAAGTCCGTTATCGTGATCCGCGTGTTGTTGAACGTGGCCTGCACGTGGGCCACGGCTCTGCTGCCCGCCCGACGGGTCGTTCCTTTGCTTTTTGCCATTGCGTCAGATCCCTTTGCTTCTGCTGCCTGTAGGTCCCCGCTGCCGACTACGGCATCACTGCCCGTTCCGAATAACGCCCGGACAGAACTTCTCGACCATCGGCTGGACGTGGAAGAACTCCTTCAGCGTTCTGTATCCCGTGTCACGCGGGGTTCTCGCGGCCCGTTTCACTTTGCGGGCGCAGATACACAGATTCTTCGGCGTCAGCCGTGGCGATCCAATCTCCAGCATTTCCACGTGGTAGCCCGCGCCGTGCAGGAACTGCGCCCGCAGAACGTCCGTGAGCAAGTTCGCCAGGCGGTACCGAATCGGGCCGAACTCCGTCATGGGCGTCAACGGATGGCCGGACTTGATCTGCCCTCTTATCTGGTTCTGGCAGCACGGCACGGCCAGAATCAACGGGGCACCGAGCTGGATGCCCCTTGCGATGGCCTCGTCGGTCGCCGTGTCGCACGCATGGAGCGCAACGACGACGTCGACCTCCCGGTCCGTCTGGAACTTCAGGGTACGGCTGCTCACAAACTCGGCGTCCTTCAGGCCGGCCGCAGCAGCAACCCGCCTGCACTTGGCCACCAGATCGGCATTGAGGTCGACGCCGATCAGGGCGGCCTCTTTCTCCAGCATCTCCCGCAGCAGCACCACCAGGACCACGCCCAGGTAGCTCTTGCCACAGGAGAACTCAACGATCCGCAGCAAGTCCTTGTCAGCCAAAAACGTGCGGACGTACCTGAGTATCACCTCGCAGAAGCCGCAGACTTCCCGCAGCTTCTTGGACTTGCGCTTGTCGCTCTGCCCGTCCGGCCCCAGCAGCTCAATCGCTTTGAGCAGGTCTGGCTTGCCCAGCAAGCGGTTCAGAAGTGCACCATGTTCCACAACTCACCTGCTGCGTAAGAAGACCCGCTCACGGGAGCTACGGTTGCGCCTATGGGCCTTAGGCGCTGCTGCAAAACCCATCCTGGCTTCGGCCGGCTGCGAGCACCGAAGGGCTGTGTCGGCCTGCATCGGCGATTCTGGCCTTTGAATCGCCTGCTTCGGCCTCCTTGCCCTCGGCGTTCTCGCTCGACCTCGGGCCGACGGAGCGGGTTCTGCAATAGCGCCTTAGTGGCCGAGCTCCTTGACGCCCTTCTTGCCGGCCACCGTGCGCTTTTTGCCCTTGCGCGTACGTGCGTTGGTGCGCGTTCGCTGGCCCCGCACGGGCAGGCCTCTGCGATGCCGTATGCCGCGATAGCAGCCGATGTTGCGCAGCCGCGCGATGTTGGCGGCTTCCAGCCGCTTCAGTTCGCCTTCGATGATGAAGTTCTGATCCACATAGGAGGCGATGCGGCTCAGCTCGTCCTCGGTCAGCTCGTGCGCGCGCTTGTCCGGATCGACGGTCAGCACATCGCAGATGTGCTCCGCCGAGGTGTTCCCGATCCCGTAGATGCCCGTAAGCGCGATTACGACGCGCCTATCTGCAGGGATGTCCACTCCAACCACGCGCGGCATGTGTTCTCTCCCACCCTATCTTTGAGCCGTAGCGCCGGGCCGGCCTCATCCCTGTCGCTGCTTGTGCTTCGGGTTGCGACACACTACCCGAACGACGCCTTTGCGGCGCACTATCTTGCATTCCTCACACATTCGTTTGACTGACGATCTGACTTTCATCTCGATCACCCGCCACTGTTTTGGCACAACTGCAAACGCCACAACGTCCGCTTGCCTCCGAGCGCCGGCGCGGCGCTTCGGCCCGCAGAGCCAGCCCCTCAATCTCGCCAGACGATCCTTCCCTTGGTCAGATCGTAGGGGGACATCTCGAGGGTAACCATGTCGCCGGACAGGATGCGGATGAACCTCATCCTCATCTTGCCGGAGACGTGAGCCAGGACCTCGTGGCCGTCTTCCAACGCCACCCGGAACATGGCGTTTGGAAGGGCCTCCTTCACCTTCGCCTTGACTCGGATTGGTTCCTCTTTTGCCATGCCTAGCTCGAAATTGCCATTATATCAGCGGTTCCTCGTCGCTGCAAGTCCCTCACGGCAAAGTCAGTATGACTGGCCCGGTCTCGTCGACGGCGACGGTATGCTCGAAGTGAGCGGACAGCCCGCCGTCCCGCGTCACCACGGTCCAGCCGTTCGGCAGAAGCTGTGTGCGGTGCGTCCCGACGTTAACCATGGGTTCGATGGCCACGGTAGCGCCCTTCGGCAAGACCGCGTCATGTCGCAAGAGGCCCGCAGACACGTAATTAGGCACCTTCGGCTCCTCGTGCAAAGCCCGGCCAATCCCGTGACCCGTGTAGTCCCTGACCACGTTGAAGCCCTGGCCTTCTGCCACCTTCTGCACGGCCGCCGATATCTGGCTGACCCTCACGCTCGGGCGCAAGGCCGCGATGCCGGCGTTCAGCGCTTCCTGCGTGGCCCGCATCAGGCGGAGCACCTCGTCGCTGACCTCACCCACTGGCACCGTCACGGCCGCGTCGCTGAAGAAACCGTCCCAGATAACGCCGGCGTCGATTTTCAACAGGTCGCCTTCCTTCAGCTTCCGGGCTCCCGGGATACCGTGCACGACTTCCTCGTTCAGGCTCGTGCAGATGTTCGCAGGGAAACCTCTATAGCCTTTGAAGGCGGCCCTGGCACCGTGCTGCTCTATGTACTGCCCGGCGGCCCGGTCCAGGTCCCCGGTGGTCGCGCCGGGCTCGACCATGTCCGCAAGGAGCCGGAGCACCTGGGCCAGAAGCCGGCCGCTCTCACGCATTGCGGCCAACTCGGGGGGCGACTTCAGGGTGATCGGCGCCATTCCGCCTCCTTGCGCGGCCTTGCCTCACGCCTCGCCAATCCCGCTCAAAACGGCCTCCGTAAGCCGGGCCACCTGATCCGGCGACGCGGAGGCGTCCACTTGCTCGATCAGCCCGCGCTCCCTGTAGAACTGCACCAGAGGCTGAGTCTTCAGGTGGTATTCGCGCAGTCGCTCCCTGACGACGTCCTCCGCACTGTCGCTCCGCACCGCGAGCGCGCCGCCGCACTTATCGCAGACTCCCTCGACCCGAGGCCGCATGAACTCGCGGTGGTAATTCGCTCCGCACTCGGCACAGACCAGCCTGCCCGTCAGGCGCCGGACGGCCTCCTCGTCGTCAATGTGAAAGTAGATGACCGCATCCAACCGGTCGCCGCGCTCGCGCAGCATGTCGTCCAGGTCCTGTGCCTGCTGAAGCGTGCGGGGATAGCCGTCCAGGATGTAATCTTCCGTCCTGTCCAGCACCATCTCGCCCACGACGCGGGACGTGAGCGCGTCCGGCACCAGCTTGCCGCCGTCCAGGTAGTCCTTGACGGTCCGGCCGAGCTCCGACTCTTCGGCCACGGCCTGTCGGAATATCTCTCCCGTGCTGGCGTGCACCACTCCGAACCGCTCGGCCAGGCGTGCGGCCTGAGTTCCCTTCCCCGCGCCCGGAGGTCCCAGGAAAACGAGTTTCACTGCTCTCTATCCTCCCGGATTGAATCAAGGGACGGCGTGCCGTTCAGCGCCGCCGGCTTCTGCGCCGGCCGCCGGCGCCGGCGGCGAATCCGCTGTAACGGCGCATCTCGAGGTGCTCGTTGATCTTGCGAACTAGGTCCAGCGTGACGCCAACGACGATCAGGATGCTGGTGCCGCCGTAGAAGGCCGCTATTCCCCAGTTGACCCCGAGAGCCGACATCACCAGCATGGGCATGATGGCGATGATGAGCAGGAACGCGCTGCCCGCCAGAGTGACGCGGTTCATGATGCCTTCCAGGTAGTTGGCCGTGCGCTTGCCCGGCCGGATGCCGGGGATGAAGCTGCCGTAGCTCTGGAGGTTCTCGCTCATCTCCTGGGGGTTGAACATGACGGCCGTCCAGAAGTAACAGAAAAAGAAGATCAGCAGGCCGTAGAGCGCCACGTACGTCAGCGTGGGGCTTTGCCGGGAGATCGCGTCGTTGACCAAGGCAAAGAACTTGTACCAGAAGCCGTCGGGATTGCCCGCCAGGGCCTGCATGGCCGAGCCCGCGATGATCTGCGGGAACATCAGCAATGCCGAAGCGAAGATGATGGGCATCACGCCTGCCTGGTTGACGCGCAGCGGCAGGTAGTGCTTCTGTCCTCCGTAGATCCGGGGGCCGCGCACGTGCTTCTGCTGCTGCACGGGGATGCGGCGCTCGCCCCGGGTAATGTAAACGATGGCCATCACGACGCCCACGAAAAGCGCCAGAAGCAGCACCACCTTCAGTATTGCGTTCTGCTGGCTCTCGGCATTGCCTATCTGCATCGCCAGCTGATAGATACCGCTGGGCAGCCGGGACAGTATGTTGACCGTGATGATCAGTGATATTCCGTTCCCGATGCCATGCTCATCGATCTGCTCGCCGATCCACATGAGGAACATGGTTCCGGCCGTGAGCAGGAAGCCGCCGACGGCCATGAACTTGAGCGACGCCAGCCAGCTCTGGCGGACGGCGTCGGGCACGACGCCGTATCCGAACAAACCGCGCACGAACACCGCGCCCTGCACCAGGCAGATGAAAACCGTGGCGACTCGCGTGTACTGGTTCAGCTTCTTCTGGCCCGCGGCGCCTTCCTTGCGCAACGCCTCCAGGCTGGGGACGACGTTTGCCAGGAGCGTGAAGATGATTGACGCGCTAATGTAGGGCATGATGCCCAGGCCGAAGATGGCGCCGTTGCCCAACGCCCCCCCGGCGAACAGATTGATCAGCCCCATCACGTGTCCGCCCGCCGTACCGGCCGCCCGCTCAAACAGCGCTTTCAGCGCCTGGACGTCGATGCCGGGCAGTGGGATGTAGACGCCGACGCGGCAGATGGCCAACAGGCCGACGGTAACCAGGATCTTCCGGCGAAGGTCACGGATGCGCCAGACGTTCGCCAATTGTTCCAGTACGCTCATGTGCACGTTCCCACGCGGTCGGCGCGCGTGTGCTGCTACGGGGTAAGTTTCGGAGCGGTCGTTCCGGCCTTCATCTTGTGGCGCACGGGCGGCTTCGGCCCGGGTATCCTTTCCACGGTGCCGCCGGTCGCCTCGATCTTCGCGACCGCACTGCCGCTAAAGGCGTCGGCCCTGACGGTCAGAGGCCGGTCGAGCTCGCCCTCGCCGAGGATCTTGACGCCCCCATCGGGCACCTGTTTGACCAGGCCCGACTTGCGCAACTCGTCGGGTGTGACGACCGAGCCGGCAGGGAAACGGCCCAACTGGCCGACGTTGACCACGCTGTACGTCCTCTTAAAGGGCGCGTTCGAGAAGCCCCTCTTGGGCAGTCGGCGCCACCAGGGGCCGACGCCGCCGGTCATTCCACGGGAGCTCCAGCCGGACCGGGAGCGCGCGCCTTTGTGGCCTCGGCCGGAGGTGCGGCCGCGGCCGCTGCCGGCACCGCGCCCGACGCGTTTCCTATCACGACGTGGTTCCACGCGTCGCTTAGCCTGTGAAATGTCCATGTGCTTCTCCTCGTCCCGGCTACGCCGCAGCGGCTAGTCGGCATCCTCGCCGCCCTGGCCCGCCTCCGCCGTCGCCTCGCGCAGCGATGAGCTTTGTGGGTGGAACAGGCGAACGTCCACGCCGCGCAGTTCGGCCACCTCCTCAACAGATCTTATGCTGCGCAGCGCGTTGAGCGTGGCCTTCGCCACGTTGAGCGGGTTCGTGTTTCCGTACGCCTTGCTGAGGACGTTGTGGACCCCGGCCACCTGGAGGACGGCTCGCACTGTGCTTCCGGCCTTCACGCCGGTGCCCGGGCTGGCTGGCTTCAGCAGCACGCGGGTGGAACCATGTTTCCCGACGATCGTGTGGCCCACGGTGTCGCCGACCAGGCATACCTCGGACAGGTTCGCGCGGCCCTCCTTAACGCCCTTCTCGATGGCCATGGGGACCCCGCTGGCCTTGCCGTAGCCGAGCCCCACCTTGCCCTGCCCGTCGCCCACGGCCACAAGGGCCGCACAGGTCAGTTTGCGGCCGCCTCTGGTCACCTTGGTGTGAAAGCTGATGGAGATGACCTCGTCCCTGAGTTCGCCTTCTTGGCGCTTCTCCGACATGTTGCCTCTGCGCATCTGCTCCCCTGTGTTCCTCTCGCAGTCAGAAACCTTCGGCGCCCGCTTCCTTGAACTTCTCGCGTGCGGCGTCGGCGAGGGCTTTGACGCGACCGTGAAATCTGTAGCCGCCACGGTCGAAGACGACGGCCTTTATGCCCTTTTCGACGCACTTCTTACCGACCAAGTTGCCCACCCTCGCTGCCGCCTCGACGTTGCCGCCGTGCTTCGCCTCCTCCCTCAGCTCCGGGCTTAGCGTGGAGCAGCTCAAGAGCGTGTGCTGAGCCCAATCGTCGATGACCTGCGCGTAGATATGCTTGTTGCTCCGGAAGACGCACAGACGCGGCCGTTCCGGAGTGCCCTCCACCTTTCTTCGAACGTGGCGATGGCGTCGCTTCCTGTGCAGGATCTTGTCCGTGGTCTTGCTCATAGCCCGCTCGGCCTTGGATGTCCTTCAGAAGGTACCATGTCCGTACGCTATCGATCCAGCCCGGTGAACGCCTTGCCTTCCTTGCGGCGCACGTACTCGCCCTCGTACCGGATGCCCTTGCCCTTGTAGGGCTCGGGGGGCCGGACGGCCCTGACCTTCGCGGCGAACTGGCCGACCTGCCCCTTGTCGACGCCCTGCACGACGAAGCGGGCCGGGCGGTCCACCTGGGCCGCGTTCTGCTCTATCTGCACCGTAATGCCGTCGGGCAGCTCGAATGCAACCTCGTGGCAGAAGCCAACCTGCAGCGCCAAAGCGTTGCCCCGGAGGTTCACGTTGTAGCCGGTCCCGTATATCTCCAGCCGCTTCGCAAAGCCTTCGGCGACGCCCTGGACCTTGTTGGCGATCAACGTCCGGTGCAGCCCGTGCATGGCGCGGACGCGGTGGGCCTCGCTCTTGCGGGTGACCGTCAGAGAGTCTCCATCGTCCGCAAGCGCGACCTCCAGCTCGTCCGGCACCTCGTGCTCAAGCTCGCCCAGCTTGCCCTTGACCTTCAGGTGATTTCCGTCCAGCTCGACCTGCACGGCTTGCGGCAGGGCGATCGGTTGCTGTCCGACGCGCGACATTTGCTCTCACTCTCCTCGCCCGGAGCGGAACGGGCAGCCAAAACCGTCAGAACACCGAGCAAAGCACCTCGCCGCCCACGTTGAGCTTGCGGCACTCTCGGTCGCTCAGGACTCCTTTGTTGGTCGACACGACGTAGATGCCGAGCCCGTTGCGCACGTGACCGAGGGTCTTTGACGACCGGTGGATGCGCCGGCTGGGCTTCGAAATCCGCCTGACCTCGCACAGAACCTTCTCGCGCAGCGGGCCGTACTTCAGGTAGATCTTCAGCAGCCGCTCGGGCTCTTCGCCCGCCACGCGGTAGTCTTCAACGAAGCCTTCGTCCCGCAGCACGCGTGCGATGCCTTCCTTAACCTTGGAAGACGGCATCTCCACGGACTCCCGCTCGATCTCAACCGCGTTGCGCAGACGGGTCAGCATGTCTGCTATGGGGTCTGTCATCATGTCCGGTGGCCTCTTTCACCGCAGCCGAAGTCGGTGCCTCTTCTGGAGCCGGCCCTCGGCGGCACGCCATTGCCGCGCGTGGCCGCAGGGACGCCTACCAGCTTGCTTTCTTCACGCCCGGTATCTCGCCTCGGCTGGACAGGTTACGGAAACAGATCCGGCAGATGCGGAACTTCCGCATGTAGCCTCTGGGGCGTCCACACAGCCTGCATCTGTTGTGGTGACGCACATCGTACTTCGGCTTGCGCAGCGATCTCTCTACAAGGGCTTTCCGAGCCATATCGATGCCTGTTCGGCCGTCTCCTTCCCCGAGCCTGCGGGGCGCCCTACTGCCGGAAGGGAACGCCCAGCAAGCTCAGCAGTTCCAGGCCTTCCTGATCCGTCTCGGCCGTGGTCACGATGGTAACGTCCAGGCCGTAGATCCTCTTCAACTTGTCCAGATCCAGTTCGGGGAACACGGCCACCTCGGCGACGCCGAGGCTGTAGTTGCCCGAGCCGTCGAAGGCGTCCGGGGACAGGCCCCGGAAGTCGCGCACGCGCGGCAGGACGATGCTGACGAGCCGGTCAAGGAACTCGTACATCCGTGCCCTCCGCAGCGTGACCTTGCAGCCTACGGGCACGCCCTGGCGCAGGTGAAAGCCGGCTACGCTCCGGCGGGCGCGCGTCAAGACGGGCTGCTGCCCGGCTATGAGCTTCAGGGCCTGGACGGCGTCTTCCATGAGTGTCTGGTCACTGACTGCTTCGCCGATGACCATGTTCAGCACGATCTTCTCAAGCCGCGGCACGGCCATGGGGTTCGACAGCCCGAAGCGTTCCATCAGGCGCGGCACCGCTTCGCGCTCGAAGTGGCCCTTCAGCCGGGGCCCCTGGGTATCAGTCGCTGTGCTCTCGCTTGTCTGGCTCATCTGGCGTTCTCGCCGTACCTGGCGCGAGTCGACCTGTCGGCCTACTCCGCCGTCGGGATTTCCGCGCCGCACTTGGCGCACACGCGCACCTTGCGGCCGGCCTCGTTGACGATCCTCCTAACCCGAACGGGGCTGTCGTAACTCGCACAGTCCCGGTTCGAGCAGACAAGTGCCACGTTGGACGCATGTATGGGCGCCTCGATCTGCATGCGGCCGCCTCTGGGATGGTCGGAACTGGGCCGGATGTGCTTCCAGACGAGGTTGACTCCCTCGACCACCACCCTCCCCTTCGAGGGTATGGCCCTGAGGATCCTGCCCCGGGCGCCCCGGGCGTTGCCGGCGGTCACTTCCACCGTATCGCCGCTCTTCACGTGGAGCTTGGCCTTCATTGCCGTCCCGTCGTCCTAGACCACCTCGGTTGCCAGGCTGATGATACGCATGTATTTCTTGTAGCGCAGCTCCCTGGGTATGGCGCCGAAGATGCGCGTGCCCCTGGGGTTACCGTCCGGCTGCAGGATCACCATGGCGTTGCGGTCGAACCGTACGTAGCTGCCGTCTTCCCTCTCGATGGGGGCTTTGGTGCGGACGACGACTCCCCGCACGATCTCGCCTTTGCTGACATCGCTGCCGGCGATGGCCTTTATGACGCTGCCGACCACAACGTCGCCTACCGCAGCGTAAGTGTGCCGACTGCCGCCCAGCACCTTGAAGCAACGCACGGCGCGGGCGCCTGTGTTATCGGCCACGTCCAGCACTGTCTGTTCAGCGATCATCGCACCGACCTTCAGGCTGCTTGCATGCCTACGCTTGCTGTTCGGGTTCGGGTTCGGGCACGGCGTCCTGTGGCTCCTGCAGCGCCGCGATCTCCGGCACAGCACCGGCGGCCCGCCGCACAACGCGCACCACGCGCCAGCGCTTGTTCTTGGACAGGGGCCTCGTGCTCTCTATCTCCACCACGTCGCCTTCTCTGGCCAGGTTGTGGGGGTTGTGGGCCATGAAGGTGCTATTGCGACGCACGTACTTGCCGTATTGGGGGTGCTTCACGAGCCGTTCGACGGTGACCGTAACGGTCTTATCCATCTTGTCGCTCTTGACAACACCCTGGACCCTCTTCCGGGCCTTCGGCGCTTTCTCACTCATCGGCGGCACCCGTCACCTGTCATGGAACCTGACCCTCCGGCTTCACAGCCGCTTCCTGCTGCAACGCCATTTCGCGCAGAACGGTCTTGTATCTGGCAATATCTCTCCTGAGCCGACGGCGGCGGCTGCTGTCGGGGCTCTCCTCGGCCTGCCACTGAAACTTCAGATCGAACAGCTCCCGCTGCAACTGGCCCAGCTCCCGCCGGAGGTCCTCGGGATCCCTGCCTCGCAACTCCTTGGCCCTCATACCTGCACCCTCCGGTGGGCCAGCCTGGTCTTGATCGGCATCTTGTGCGCCACGCGCGCAAACGCCTCCACGGCAAGAGGTTCGGGCACGCCGCTCAGTTCAAACATGATTGTTCCGGGCTTGACTTCGGCCACCCAGTGCGAGGGTTCGCCCTTTCCCTTGCCCATCCTCGTCTCGGCGGGCGTGGCCGTTACGCTCTTGTGAGGAAAGATGCGGATGGTCAGCTTCCCTTCGTGGCGCAGAAAGTGCATGACGGCCAGCCGCGCGGCCTCTATGTGCTCGGCGGTGATCCAGGCCCGTTCCAGCGCCTGCAGTCCGTAGTCGCCGAAGACTACGCGGTTGCCGCGCGTGGCTTTCCCCTTCATCTTGCCCCGCTGGAACTTGCGGTGCTTCACCCTTTTAGGCATTAGGGCCATTGGCACGCTCCTGCCGGTCGTAGAACGTCTCTCCCTCAGGCAACAGGCCGCGGTTGACCCAGACCTTCACGCCGATGTTGCCGTACTTGGTTCGCGCTTCGGTGAAACCGTAGTCAATCTGGGCACAGAGCGTATGCAGGGGAAAGCTCCCTTCCTCCGCCTTCTCCCTGCGGGCCATCTCGGAGCCGCCGAGCCGGCCGGCCAATTGCACCTTGGCGCCCAGCGCCCCGGCCGACATCGTCATCTCGACCGCCCGGCGGATGGCGCGCCGGAACGAAGCGCGACGCTCGATCTGCTGGGCCACGTCCTCCGCCACCAACTGGGCGTTCAGCAATGGGTCCGACACCTCCTGGATGGCCACGTCCACGGTGCGCCCCGTCAGGTCGTCCAGAGCATTCTTCAGGCGCTCCACTTCGACGCCTTTCCGCCCGATCATCAGCCCGGGTCTGGCGCAGTGGACACGCACCTGCACGTTGTCCCTGGTGCGCTGTATCTCGACCTTGGATATGCCAGCGTAGTAGTAGTGATGCTTCACGTAGGTGCGGATCTTCTGGTCTTCCACGACGTACAGGCCAAACGTCTTCTTGTCGGCGACCCAGTGCGAACGCCAATCCTCGGTGATACCCAGTCGCAATCCAGTCGGCCGGACTTTCTGTCCCATGGGACCTCCCGTTACTGGCCGTCGTCCAGAACTATATTGATGTGGCACGAGCGGCGGCGCTCGGGCGCCCATCGTCCGCGGGCGCCGGCCCGCCACCTTCTGCGCATCGGGCCGCCGTCGACCCACGCCCTGGACACCCGCAGCTGCTCCATGTCCGCCTCAAGGCTCTGGTCGGCGTTGGCCATCGCCGAACGCAGCACCCTATCGACGAAGTAGGCGCCCCGCTTGGGCGTGGAGCGCAGGATTTGCAGGGCGTCGTTGACGTGCTTGCCGCGGACCATGTCGACGACGAGCCTGGTCTTCTGCGCTGAGATTGGCGCACCTTTGTGCCTTGCCACGAATTCCATTTCTCACTCCACCTTGCCCGCAAGCGTATCCCGGCGACTTGCCCTTTCCCGCTTTCCCGGCCGGGACGGCTAACGCCGCCGCCCGCTGTGACCGCGGAAGGTCCGGGTCGCCGCGAATTCGCCAAGCTTGTGGCCCACCATGTCCTCGCTGATGAAGACCCTTTCGAAGCTCCGCCCATTGTGCACCAGAAAAGCGTGTCCGACGAAGTCGGGGATGACGGTGCAGGCCCGGGCCCAGGTGCGGATCGGCTCTCGGTCGCCAGTGTTCTTCTGCCGCATGACCTTGCGCAGGAGCTTCTCGTCAACGTACGGGCCTTTTTTTAGTGATCTGCTCACGAGCCTTTACTTTCGCCTCCTTTTCCTGACGATCAGCCTGTCGCTGTGTTTCTTGCGGTTACGGGTCTTGCCTCCCTTGGCGAGCACTCCCGTAGGGCTGCACGGATGACGACCGCCCGCCCTGCGGCCCTCTCCGCCGCCCATGGGGTGGCTGACAGGGTTCTGCGCCGTTCCGCGCACGTGGGGCCGTCTGCCTTTCCAGCGAGAGCGCCCCGCCTTGCCGAGCTTGACGTTCTGGTGCTCTAGGTTCCCGACGCGGCCGATGGTGGCCCGACAGCGAGCCAGCGCCTTCCTGACCTCCCCACTGGGCAGGATGAGATGCACGTACTTGCCTTCGCGAGCGCTGACCTGGGCGGCAGCACCGGCGCTGCGTACCATCTGGCCGCCCTTGCCCGGCTGCAGTTCCACGTTGTGCACGAACATGCCGAGCGGCACCCGGCCCAGCGGCATGCAGTTGCCCGGCCTGGGCTCGGCCCCTTCGCTGCTCATCACCTGCGTGCCCACACTCAGGCGCTCGGGCGCCAGGATGTAGCGCTTCTCGCCGTCCTCGTACTCCAGCAGCGCTATGCGCGCCGACCTGTTCGGGTCGTACTCGATGCTCACCACCTCGGCGGGCACGTCCTCCTTTTCCCGCTTGAAATCAATGAGACGGTAGCGCCTCTTGTGCCCGCCGCCCCGGAAGCGGCTGGTGGTCCTGCCGGAGTGATTCCGGCCGCCGGTGCTCTTGAGGGGGCGCAGCAGGGACTTCTCCGGCTTACTCCGGGAGATCTCAGACAGGTCCGTGCTCGTCATGCCCCGCCGTCCGGGAGTCGTCGGTTTATACTGTTTGATGGGCATGGTTTGTTGCTCCTGGCGCTGGCCTGCCGTGTGTCTAGTAGCCGATGTCTATGGTGTCGCCGGGCCGCAGCTTCACGATGGCCTTCTTGCGGTCTGCCGTCCAACCCACGTTGAAGCCGACCCGCCGGCGCTTGCCGCTGACGGTGACCGTCCGGACGTCGACGACCCTCCGGCCCGGGAAGAGCTCCTCGAGGGCGTGGCGGATCTCGGTCTTGCTCGCCCGGGGATCGACTTCGAAATGGTACGTATTGTTCGCACGAATGTCGTCGACGCTCTTCTCAGTGTGCAGTGGCCGCCTGATAATCTGGTGGCTATCCATCCTCGCTCACCCCCGCTTCCACGGGCACCTCTCGGTCGGCCTCTTGCTCCCCGGGCGCGGCTGCCAGGAAGCTCCGGATAGCGTCCAAAAGAAAAATGACCCGATGCGGCCGGATCATCTCGTAGGCGTTCAGATCGCCGTACGGCACCATGGCGGCGCCCTGGATGTTCCTGGTACACCGCCATAGCTCGGGGCTGTGCTGCTGGAGCACAATCAGGAAGGTACGGTCGACGCCCACATTCTCTAGGACGTTCGCCATTTCCCGCGTCTTCATCTCGGGCAGCTCCAGCCGATCCAGGACCATGACTTCGCCGTCCAAGGCCTTGGCCAGGAATGCCGAGTAGAGGGCGCGCCGCCGCGCAGCCTTATTCATCTTCTTGCTGAAGTCCCGGGGCCTCGGGCCGTGCGTCACTCCGCCGCCCACCCAGAGAGGGCTTGCCCGGTGGCCGTGCCTCGCCCGGCCGGTGTGCTTCTGGCGCCAGGGCTTCTTTCCGGTGCCGGCAACTTCACGGCGCGTCTTGGCAGTGGCCGTGCCCACGCGCCTGTTGGCCTCATACATGATGATGGCCTGACGAATCAGCGACCTGTTGGGCTTCCCGCCCAGGGCCGACTCGTCCACCGCAACGTGGTCGATGACCTGTCCGGCCATGCTGTACACAGGGATCTCCATAACGCCTTAATCCCGTACCATGCTAAGCCTCATCGGAATGACTGGCACGTCGAGGCGGGGCAACTGCTTTGCGGACCAGCACGTAGCTGCCCCTGCTGCCGGCCACGGAGCCCTTGACGAGCATCAGGCGCCGTTCGGGCTCCAGCCTCACGACCTCGAGGTTGCGAATGGTGACCTTCTCGTGGCCCATGTGGCCCGGCATCCGCTGGCCCTTCCACACGCGGCCCGGCCAGGCGCTGGCGCCCACCGAGCCGGTGCGTCGGCCGAAGCGTCCGCCGTGAGTCTCCGGAGAGCCGGAGAAACCATGTCGCCTGACAACGCCCGCGAAGCCGCGTCCCTTGCTAACGCCCGTCACGTCCACGTGAGAGACGCCCTCAAACACCTCCAGCCCGACTTCCTGTCCGGGCTCAGGCATCTGGTCGCCGTCCGGTTCCACGTCCCGGAGGATTCTTTTCGGGGTGCTGCCCGCATTGGTGAAGTGACCCGCGAGCGGCCGGGACGTGTTCTTACGCTTTCTCTCCTCGAAGCCGATCTGCACGGCGGGCACGCAGTCCGTCTCAGCGGTCTTGACCTGGGTGACCGTACATGGGCCGACCTGCAGGACCGTTACCGGCAGGCGTTTGCCCGACGGGTCGAAGACCTGGGTCATGCCGATCTTCTTGCCCAGCAGCGCCTTGACCATGAGTCGTCCGTCCTTTGCTCCGCCGCCGGCCCGCGCTTGCGGGCCTCTCAACCTGAAACGCGCAGGCCACAACCGTCCGGCCGCACGCAGACACAAATCCCCCAAGCCCTGAACTGGGGGAAAGACGCATTAGAACATACGCCCCGCGGGATTTGACTGGGGGCACGCTACGCCGCGCCACGATGCCGAACCTTCCGACCCGTTATCCGGGAGCGGCCAGCCTGCCTCACAGCGCAACTGCGTCGGCTGACGGCCCCGGTCCCGCACCGGTTCGGCCCGCTTGCTCATGCGGGCCGCCACGGCGTCTGCCCGGCGGCCCGTCAAACCTTGATCTTAATCTCCACTCCGGCGGGCACCTTCAGGTTGTTGAGGGCATCCACCGTGTGGACGGTCGGTTCCGTTATGTCAATCAGACGCTTGTGCGTACGAATCTCGAATTGCTCTCGGGACCGCTTGTTGACGTGCGGCGAGCGCAGCACCGTGTAGCGCTCGATGTGGGTGGGGAGCAGCACCGGGCCGCTCACCTTCGCTCCCGTCCGGGTCGCCGTCTCTACGATCTGCCTGGCCGAACGGTCGAGCACCCGATGATCGTACGCTTCCATGCGAATCCGTATGCGTTCCTGAGCCAACTGCTTCCTCAATGCTTGCGAACGCCAGATACAAGACGCCCCAAGAGGCGCGAATTGTACGATTTTAGCATATCAGCAATGAAAGTCAAGCAATTCCGCCGGATAAGCTCGGATTCCTTCGGCCGGAATCCGGAATGGGGACGAGCCCGCCATCTGTCTGGAACCTCCGGGCTGCCCCCCCGCTCACAAGGCAGAAGCGCTGGAGTCAGGTGGCGTCCACAGGTCCGCTTCCCTAAGGCGCTATTGCAGAACCCGCTCCGTCGGCCCGAGGTCGAGCGAGAACGCCGAGGGCAAGGAGGCCGAAGCAGGCGATTCAAAGGCCAGAATCGCCGATGCAGGCCGACACAGCCCTTCGGTGCTCGCAGCCGGCCGAAGCCAGGATGGGGTTCTGCAACAGCGCCTACGCGAGCATGCCGGCGTAGCACGCCGTCATGAAGGCCGCCAGGGTGCCCGCGATGAGGGCCTTGATGCCCAGGCCCGCCACTTCTCCCCGCCGCCCCGGGGCGACGCCGCTCAGGCCCCCTATCAGGATGGCGATGCTGCCGAAGTTCGCGAACCCGCACAGGGCGTAGGTGGCTATGATCCTGGCCCGCTCGCTCAGGACCATCCCCTGCATGCGCTCATAGGCCAGGAACTCGTTCAGGACCGTCTTGATGCCCAACAGCTCCCCAACCTGGAGCCACTCTCCCTTGGGCACGCCCATCAGCGCCGCGAACCCCGAGAAGGCATAGCCGAAGATCTGCTGCACCGTGCAGCCCGTGGCCCACTCCAGCAGGAAGTTGACCAGGGCAATCAGCGCGACGAACGCGATGAGCATGGCGCCGATGTTGAGGGCCAGCTTCACCCCTTCGGCCGCGCCGGTTGCGGCGGCGTCGACGACGTTCAACGTCTTCACCTCCGGCTCGAACTCGACACGGCCGGCGGTCACGGGCACCTCGGTCTCCGGCACCATGATCTTTGCGATCACGATGGCCGCCGGCGCGCTCATCAGGGAGGCGGCCAGGAGGTGGCCGGCCGAAGCGCCGAATCCCACGTAGGCCGCCATCACCGAGCTGGCAATCGTGGCCAGGAACGCCGTCATCACCACGAATATCTCCGAACGCGTCATGCGCTCCACGTACTTCCCGATGGCGGCGACGCTTTCGATACCCATGAAGACGAGCAGCGCGGCCGCCACGGACTCGGCCCCCGATATCTTCATGGTTCGATGCATGATCCAGGCCATGCCGCGGACGACGGCCTGGATGACTCGCAGGTGGTACAGTATGGCCGAAAGCGACGCGATGAATATGATGACAGGCAAGACCTGAAATGCGACGAACGCCCCGTAGGTCGGCACGCTGACGGCCAGGTCGCCGAACAGGAACCCGGCGCCTTCCGTGCTGAACGCCAGGACGCGACCGAACAGCCGGTCCACACCCCGAAAGAGCCATCCGCCGGGCCCCGTCTTCAGCACAAAGAGCGCCAAGACGAGCTGCAGCGCCAGCCCCCACAGGATGACCCGCGGCTTGACGCTCCGTCGCTTCTCGCTCAGCACGTAGGCCAGGCCGAGCATCACCAGAAGTCCGCAGAAGCTGACAAACCTGTAACGCATGAGCTCCGGTCTCCTGTGCGCGTGGCCGCCCAGGCGGCCTCCCCACCACGGGGAACTTACCTGATGGCCTTGAGACCTGTCAAGGCAGCGGGCGCTCTCCGTGCCCGTGCCATTGACACGCCGCGCCGGAGGCCCATATCATGGGCGTTCCGGCAGGGCTTCCCTATCCCTTCCTCAGCGCTCCTGGTCGCCCTCGGGCAGCCGGACCTTTTGGCAGGCCGCTCTGCACAATGGAAGAAACGAAGGAAAACGCCCGTATTCCCGACGAGCGAGGCTACTTCGGCCAGTTCGGCGGCAGGTTCGTCCCCGAGACGCTGGTGCCGGCCCTCCAGCAATTGGAGGAGGCATACGAGGCGGCCAGGCATGACGAAACCTTCCAGAGGGAGCTGGACTACTACCTGCGCGAATACGTGGGACGGCCTAATCCCCTCTACCTGGCGGAGCGCTTCGGCCAGCGGCTGGGCGGCGGGAGGATCTACGTCAAGCGCGAGGACCTGAACCACACCGGGGCCCACAAGATCAACAACACGCTCGGCCAGACGCTGCTGGCCCTGCGCATGGGCAAGAAGCGCATCATCGCCGAAACCGGGGCCGGGCAACACGGCCTGGCCACGGCGACCGCCGCCGCCATGTTCGGGCTGCCCTGCGACGTCTACATGGGCGACGAGGACATCCGCCGGCAGAAGCCGAACGTGCTGAAGATGCGCCTGCTCGGGGCCCGGGTCGTCCCCGTGCACACCGGCGCCAAGACGCTGAAGGATGCGACGAACGACGCGCTGCGAGACTGGATGGCTTCGTTCGAGGAGACGTACTACATCCTGGGCAGCGTCGTGGGTCCGCACCCCTACCCGATGATCGTGCGCGATTTCCAGTCCGTCATCGGCCGGGAGGCACGCCAGCAAGTGCTGGAGAAGGAGAACCGCCTGCCCGACTACCTGGTCGCGTGCGTCGGCGGCGGCAGCAACTCCATCGGCCTTTTCCACGCGTTCGTGGCGGACGAGTCGGTCCGCATGATTGCGGTCGAGGCGGGCGGCCGGGGAAGCGGTCTGGGGGATCACGCGGCCAGCCTGTGCCTGGGCGAGCCGGGCGTCCTTCATGGCTCCAAGAGCTACGTGTTGCAGGATCAGGACGGCCAGACCAGCCCGGTGCATTCCCTCGCGCCGGGACTCGACTATCCCGGTGTCGGGCCGGAGCTCAGTTACCTGAAGTCAGCCGGCCGGCTCGAGTGCGACTCGGTCACCGACCAGGAGGCGCTCGACGCCTTCCGCTTCTTCTCGCAGACGGAGGGCATCATCCCGGCCCTCGAGAGCGCTCACGCCGTGGCCTGGCTGATGAGGGAGGAGAACCGCACCGGGCCGGATGACATCTCGGTGATCTGCATGTCGGGCCGGGGGGACAAGGACCTGTTCGAGGTGGGCGGAATCCTCGGCCTCTACTCCGAGGACGCAGGGGAAGACCAATCGTGAACCGCATTGACGCCCGCTTCAAGGAATTGGCCCAATCGGGGACGGCGGCCTTCATCCCCTTCCTGACCGCCGGTGATCCTGACCTCGAGACGACGCTGCGCGTGCTGGAGGGCGCGGCCGGCGCGGGGGCTGACCTGATAGAGCTGGGTTTCCCGTTCTCCGACCCGATCGCCGACGGCCCGACCATCCAGTCCTCTTACCAACGGGCGCTGTCCGGGGGGCAGAACGTCGGGCAAGTTCTGGAGCTGGTCCGGACGGCTCGCAAGACGTGCCCGCTGCCGATCGTGGCCATGGTCTCGTACAGCATCGTCTTCAAGTGGGGTTTGGAGACATTCCTCGACCGGGCGACCGAGGCGGGGTTGGACGGGGCGACCGTGCCGGACCTGCCCGTCGAGGAGGCGGCGGAGTTCCTCCCGATAGCTCAGGGCCGAGACTTCCGGCTGATCTGCTTCGTCACGCCGGCCACGGCAAAGTCGCGCCGCGCGATGGTCGCCCAACATGCTCGAGGGTTCATCTACTACATCTCGGTGCGCGGGATTACCGGGGAACGCGCCGGGCTGCCCCCCGACCTGGTGGAGAACATACGCGAGCTAAGGTCCCTGACGGACGTCCCCATTGCCGTTGGCTTCGGCGTCTCGACGCCCGAACAAGCAATGGCGGTGGGCCGCTCAGCGGACGGAGTGATCGTGGGCAGCGCCATCGTCAAGCGCATGGCCGCTGCCGCTCAGCAGGGGGCCGACGCAGCCGAAGCGGCGCTGTCCTTCATCCGGGAGATGTCGGCGGCAACCAAGAGCGCGCCGTGAGGGCCGTCGTGGGCGCGCGCGGTTGCCTTCTGGCGTTTCGGGCATTCCTGACGGTATAATCTGCCTGACGTATCCGCTCCGATTCAGCGCATCGGAAGCTCTGCGAGACTGGCCTGTGTACGTCGTATGCCCCCACTGCCGATCGGTGCTGCAGGTCCCGGCGGGTTCCACGCAAGCCTCATGTGTGTCCTGCGGCAGATCTTTCACCGTGGACGCCGACGCCGCAACGCTGGCTGAAGGTGTTCGGGCGCCCGTTTCTACCCCCGAAACGCCCACCGTCCATGCGCCGAAGCTCCGCGTCAACTGCAAGCAGTGCCACAAGGAATTCACCGTCTCCCTCGGCGAGCAGGAGGCCATCTGTCCGGAGTGTGGCGCAGCCATGGACCTGGGGGAAGAGAAGCCCGATGCTTCCTCCGCCGAGGTCCAGTTACGAGGGGCGAAGACAGTGCTCGATGGCTCCCAGTCCCAGGCCGCCGAAGTCGGGATGACCGACCAGGAGTGGATGGCGACCCACTTCCAGGACAAGTACGACCTGCTGGGTTTCGTGGGCCGCGGGGGGATGGGAGCGGTCTATCGAGCCCACCAGCGGCGCCCTTCGCGGGATGTGGCGCTGAAGCTGATGCTGGGCGGCGCGTTCGCATCAGCCAAGCACCGCCAGCGTTTTGAACGCGAAGCGCAGGCGGTGGCCAACCTGAAACACCCGTCCATCGTGCCGGTATTCGAGTACGGGGAGGCCGGTGGTCAGCCCTACTTCACGATGGAATTCGTCGAAGGCGTCGACCTGCTCACGTACGTGCAGCAGAACGAGCTCAGCCGGGAGGAAATATGCCGACTGATGGTGCGAGTGTGCGACGCCGTCCACTACGCGCACGAACATGGGGTTATCCACCGCGACCTGAAGCCGGGCAACATCATGGTCGACGGCCTGAATCGCCCGCGCGTGCTCGACTTCGGGCTTTCGCGCACGTCCGTCGAGGGGGAGGACGTTTCGGCGGGGCTGACCGTGACGGGCGAACTGATGGGCACCCCCCGCTACATGAGCCCGGAGCAGGCCCTCGGGCGGCCCAGGGACGTGGACCGCCGTACGGACGTCTACGCCCTCGGCGTCATCCTCTATGAGCTTGTGGTCGGCATCCCGCCCTACCCCATCGACCACGCCCACGGGCTGGGGGTGCTGCAACTCTTGCACGACGCCGCTCCCCTGAAGCCGTCCGCCCTGCATCCGACGCTGCCCCGAGACCTCGAGATCATCCTTCTGAAGGCCATCGAAAAGGAGAAGGCACAGCGCTACGAAAGCGCCGAGGCGCTGGCGCAGGACCTGGAGAACTTCCTGGCGGGACGGCCCATCAGCGCCCGTCCAGCCACGCTCTCCTACAGGCTGAACCGCTGGGCGTGGCGCAACCGAAAGGTCCTGACCCCGATAGTGGCCGCCGCCATCGTCGTTACGGTCCTCACCGTGATCTTCACGAGGAGAGCGGGCGAGCTGGCGGAGCAGCACACGAGGGTCGCTCAAGAGCTCGAAACGGAGCGTCGCGAGCTCAGCAAGATAATGGGCGACGCCATGAGGGCCGCCGACAAGGTCCAGCAGCTCATCGCGGACGGCGAGTGGCAGAAGGCGAGCTGGCTGGCCGAGATGGCCGGGCAGTTCATGCCGGAAGAAGCCGGCGTGGCCGAATTGCCGGACACGGTTCGCCGGACCGCCGAGGAGGCCGTGGCCTCCGGGCTGGCGGCGTTTGCAAGCAGCGTGCGCGATCAGCGCTACGAAGAGGCCCGGGACAAGGCGCGGGAACTGGCCGCCCTGGCGACCACCCTCCCCTACGAGGACCTGAACGGGAAAGCCGCAGAAGTGGAGCCGAGCTTCGAAGAGCATTGCTGGCAGGACCTGCAGGCCGCAGTAGACGCCGCCCACGCCCGTGATGCGACGCTGGAGAGAATACGGCGGTTCATCGACTTGCTGCCCGAGAACCCGCACGCCGCCGATGCGCAATCCCTCCTGGCCCAATTGGCCGCTGCTACAGACGAGCACTATCTGCGCCAGCACGAGCGCGCTTTCGAGCGTGCCATGGGGGCTTTCGATTGGGAAGGCGCCGAGCAGGTTCTGGGCTCGGCCCAGGATCTTTTGAAGGCCGGACAGGTGCCGGAACCGGCGGCGTGGCAAAGCAGGCTGGCCGAGCTTCGCTGGCAGCTCGACTCCGTCATCAGGAAGGAAACCGTGGAGGACCTCGCGCTGGCCTGGCCGCCCTCCGAACAAGTCGGACTCGTCAAGTCCGTCGCATTTGCCCCGGACGGCAGCTTCGTGGCCGTGGGGGCGACAGACGGCACCTTGACTCTGCGTGACCCGGCGGACGGGGAGACGCTGGCTACCTTCAGGCGCCAGTCCGACGTCAGAGTCGTTGCCGTCTCGCCGGACGGGAGCCTTCTGGCCACGGGCCATCAAGACGGCTCGGTGGTGATCTGGCTCCGGGACGATCAGGAGGCCCTTCACGAGTTGCGCGGCCATGCCACACGGGTCAATTCGGTGGACTTCTCCCCCGACGGCACGTTGCTCCTATCGGCGGACGTGAATCAGGTTCGTCTGTGGGACCCGATCAGGGGGCAGCCCGCCGCCCTCGGGCTAGTCGAGGGTCATCGGCCCGCAGCGTTCTCACCGGACGGACGCTGGCTGGCGACGTCCGTCGAGGCGGAGGACGCTCGCACGCCGGGAGGCGTGTGCCTGTGGTCCACGTCCGACGGCGAACTGGCCCGCAGGATCGAGTGGTCGCGCCTGCCGGTGTGTCTCGCGTTCTGTCCGGACAGCTCCGCCCTTGTCACGTCCTACACGGGAACGGGCCGCCGGAAGGTCCGGCTCTGGAAGCTATCGGGCGGACCGGATTGGGACCGGACGTCCCTGCCGGTCGAAGACTCGGCCTGGGCGCTGGCGTTCTCCCCCGACGGCAGGCTGCTGGCGACCGGCGGCCGGGACAGGACCGCGACGCTTTGGAACCTTGATGCCAGAGCAAAGGTGCGCAGCCTGCCGGCCCACGGCCATTGGGTGACGGCCGTGGCTTTCAGTCCTGACGGTCGGCTGCTTGCAACGGGCTCCAACGACAAGATGCTGCGCATCTGGAGCGTGCGGCCCTCGGCTCCGGCGGAGGACCTGCCGTCCGAGGAGCCCTGACCCGCACCGCCCAGGTGTTTGAACGCACGGTCCAGCCGGGCTATAAGTGAGAGAGCGCCGACTCGCGAGACGCGCCCGGGCAGGCAGCACGCTGTCTGCTCGGCGAGCGGGCGGCGCCCATCACGTGTGCCTTTGCCGCTTGAAGGGAATCGCTGCAATGGCTACGAATTTCACTGCTTATGAAGTCTTCGAGATGGCGCTACAGGTCGAGCGGAACGGTCAGCACTTCTATCGGCAGGCTGCGGAGCAGAGCGAGGACGCTCACCTGAAGGAGTTGCTCCTGAAGCTGGCCCAGATGGAGGCCGACCACGAAAGCACCTTTGCGCAGATGCAGGGGCAACTCTCGGGCCAAGCCGCGCCAGGGATCCCGTTCGACCCCAATGACGATGTCGGGCTCTATCTGCGGGCGGCGGCAGACACGCAGATCTTCAACGTCTACCGCATGGAGCCGCGGGACGTGGCGGAGATGGAGGATGCTCGTGAGGTGCTCCAGACCGCCATCCAGCTCGAGAAAGACTCCGTCGTGTTCTACCTGGGCATCCGGGACGCGGTGCCGGAGAACCTGGGCAAGCCGGGCGTGGAGAGAATCATCCACGATGAAATGAGCCACATCCGGCTGCTCAGCGAGGAGCTGAAGGGCCTGACTGCAGGGTAACGCTGTCTCGCCGCTCACTCGGGCAACATCTCCGGCAGGCCCTCGATCAGTTGCTCCAGGACCCGCTCACCCTCGCCCGGCTCTTCGAGCTGGACCTCGACAAAGCGCGACTGGTCCAGGTTGCGCACCTTGAACGTCGCCGACTCGGCCTCCGCAGCCACCAGC
>CAZSET010000023.1:0-4307 GCA_964605915.1 uncultured candidatus Brocadiaceae bacterium
GCCACCTTTCCCCCTGCTCCTGTCACAGCACCACGTAGCCTGCCCCCAGCACCTGACGCAGCGGGGATTTGCACTCCAGCTTGATCACGCAGACGCCCGCAATCCTGTCGGGGCACCTCCTGGGCAGTCCTTTCAGGACGAGGCGATTGCGGCTCTGCTCGAACTCGATCGGTTCACCCGTGGTCAGGAGCGACGCGTTTTTCACGGTGCTGCGGATTCCGCCGATGGCCAGCTCCGTGCCCGGCCACCGGGAGCACCAGTAGTAGGCGGTGCGGCCCTTCAAGGTCCAGCCTCCCGCCGGTAGCCAGGCCGTGCGCCCGTCGGCGCGAGTCATCTTGCCGTACAGGGCCTCACCGTTCTTGCCCACCCATTTGCCGACTGCCGTCAGCCGCTCGACGGCTTCCTGGGGGACGGAGCCGTCCGCCTTGGGGCCGATGTTCAGCAGTAGGTTGCCGCCCCCGCCGGCGGCCGTTCGCAGCATACCGAGCACCTCGCGGACCGAGCGCCAGTCCTCCGGCGGCGCTGGCTGGTAGCCCCAGGAGCCGTTGAAGGTCATGCAGGCTTCCCATGCTCTCCCTTCCTCGGCGGCGGTGACGTGCTCCTCGGGCGTGCCGAAGTCCTCCGGCAGCCTCGACCGGTTGTTGATGAGGATGTCCGGTTGGAGCTTGCGCACCATGCGGTTCATCCTGGCGCTCTCCCACCGCTCGGGCCTGTCCAGGGGCCACGGCACGTCGTACCACATGATGTCGATCTTCCCGTAGTTGCTGCACAGCTCCCGCACGCAGCCGTGGGTGAACTCGACGAATCGCTGGCGTGCCTTTTCGTCTCTTGCACATCGGGCGCCGTCCGGATGGTGCCAGTCCATCAGCGAGTAGTAGAAGCCGATCCGGAGTCCGAACTCCCGGCACGCATCCACGTACTCCTGCACCAGATCCCGGCCCGGGCCATGCCGGATGGCGTTGTAGTCGGTCTGCCCGGTGTCCCAGAGGCAGAAGCCCTCGTGGTGCTTGGTCGTCATGACCATGTACTTCATGCCGGCCTTGCGGGCCAGCCGGGCCCATTCGCGCGCGGGCCGGCGCTTCGGCTTCCACGTGTCGGCCAGCGTCTCGTACTCCTTGACCGGAATCCGCTCCCTGTTCATCACCCACTCGTGCCGCTCCAACTGGGAGTAGAGCCCCCAGTGGACGAACATGCCGAACCTCGCCTCGTGCCACCACCGCATGCGCCGCGCGCGGTCGCGCTCCTCTGCCGTCATCTTCTTCTTGCTGGCCATCCTGCCTTCCTCCCCGTCGTTTCTTACTCTTACTCTTACTCCTGCTCCTTACTCCTGCTCCTACTCCTGCTCCTGCTCGTGCTCTTACTCCTGCTCGTCGTCGTCCTCGCTCTCGGGCGTACTGGGCGCCCCGCATGCGCGGGGCCGCGCCCCTACCTACTCCTACTCCTGCTCCAGCTCCGCCAGCGTCTCTGCAAGCAGGCCTGCCATACGTTCGGCCTGCATTTCTATCGCTTTGCGGCCGAGCTCCGGGCTGGCGTGCTGGCGCGGATCCCTGCCGCCCACGGCGAGTGGCCACTGGTCGGGATCCTGCGGCAGGTTCTCCATCTGCACCAGGTCGGGATGCAGCGCCATCATCAGCGACGTCTCATTGGCTGCCGCATGGTCGGTCTGGATGCCCAGGCCGTCCGATTCGTCATCGCGCCAGCAGATGAACAGCCGCAGGCCGAGTGAGCGGCCCCATTCGTTGGTGTGCTCCCGGAACGTGCTGGTGGACGGACCGTGTCCGTGAGCGACAACGATCCGAAAGCCTGCGCGCCTCAGTTGCTTCAGCACCGAGTGCAGGACCTGGACGAACAAGTCCTCGGGCAGCCAGTAGGCGCTGCCGTCCAACTGCTGCGGCGGGACGTCCGGGTATCGGTAATAGTCCATCCCGTAGAAGGTCTGCCCCTCGGCTTCCATGGCCCGATCCGGGCCGAAGAACAGCATTGGGAGCACGATGCCGCCCGCGCGGCGCGCCAGGTCGATGAAGAAGCCCTGCGACTGGAGTCCGTCCGAGCCCAGCGGCAGGTGAGCGCCATGCCACTCCAACGTGCCAAGCGGCAGGTAGGCGATCGGCGCCTCGGCGAGGCGGTTGCGGAACTCCTTCGGCGTCAGCTCAGCGTAGAGCACCTTCTCCGTCATTTCGCGTGCTCTCCTTGCGGTCGGGGGCAGTTTCGGTCCCATCGGCCTCCGCGGACGCGTCGGGGTCACTCGGGCCTCTCGCCCGATGATCCCTCCACACGGCCCTGGGGACGAGCAGCCAGGCCAGAAGGAGTCCGAGCGGCACGATGATCAGGTCGTCCAGGTACCCCAGGACCGGTATGAAATCCGGAATCAGGTCTATCGGCGAAACGGCATAGCCAATCGTCGCCGCCAGCACGGCCTTCCCGTACCACGGCGTGCGAGGGTCCTGCCAGACGGCCTTGAGGAACTCCAATCGCCTGCGCAGCTTCATCTTCCCTCTGCCCTTTGCGGGCGGCCCGAGGCCGGCCTGTCCCTGACAGCGTGAGCGCCGATTCTACGGCATTCCTCGGTCGGCCGACAAGGGATCGCCCTCCGCGTCCGAGCGTTGACGACGCCCGGTGCGTCCGGTATCCTGCACCCCCGCGTCGCTTCCTCTGGAGGCTGCCTCGTGGCGGGCATAGACCGAAGCGTCTTCAAGTCTTACGACATTCGGGGGACTTACCCCGACCAGCTTGAGGACCAGTTTGCCTACCTTCTGGGGCGGGCGCTGCCCGGGATCCTTCCTGCGGAGCGCGTCGCCGTGGGGCATGACGCGCGGCTGAGTTCGCCGTCCCTTTACGCCGCGTTCGCCACTGGCCTGGCGCACGCCGGGGTGCAGGTCGCGGGGATGGGGCTGTGTCCGACGGAGCTGGTCTACTACGTGGCGTGTTCCGAAGGGGGACCCGATCTGGGCGTGATGATAACGGCGAGCCACAATCCGCCCGAGTACAACGGGTTCAAGGTCGTCACGGCAGGCGGCGGGCCCGTCCCGGCTGCAGGCGGCCTCGACGAGGCGGCGGCCTGGATGGAGGCCATGTCCGTGAGCATGCCGGCGGCCTTCGCGCCGCCGGCCCAGGCATTCTCGGTCGAAGACGCGTACGTGGACTTCGCGCTTGACCTTGTGGGCAGGCCGGACGTAGGCGGCTTGAGGATCGTTGTGGACGCCGGCAACGGGGTCGCTGGCCTTCTGTGGGACCGTCTGTCCGACCGGCTGGGGATGGACTCCGTGCGCCTCTACTTCGAGCCGGACGGCAGTTTCCCCGGGCACCTGCCCGACCCCTCGCGGCTGGAGAATCTGCGAGCCCTGATCGAGGCCGTAGCCCAGGAGAAAGCGGATGCCGGGTTCTGCTACGACGGGGACGCCGACCGCGTCGTCGCCGTGTTGAGGGACGGCCACGTGGTGGACGGCAGCGAGACGACGGCCTGCATCGCGGAGCGCTTCCTGTCGCGGCACCTTTCACGCGCGCGCGCGGGGGAAGTGACGTTCGGTGTCGGCCAGACCATCAGCAGGAAGGTGCTCGACTACTTCCGGGCGCGCGGCGTCGAGCCAGTCATGCTCCCCGTCGGCCATGCGAAGATCAAGCGCCTGATGCGCGAGCAGCCGCGTATGGTCTTTGCCGGCGAAGACGTCGGCCATTACTACTACAGAGACTTCTTCTGCTGCGACAGCTCGCTCATTACAACGCTGCATCTGCTGCACGCCCTGTCCGAAGGTAAGCTGGAGCAACTTGTCCGGTCGCTGCCCGGTCCCTGGCATAAGCCGGCCGGCGAGCCGCGCTTCGGCTTCCCCGACAAGCGCGATGCGTTGTTGACGTGCCGGCGGGTGGCGGAGGAGGCCCTGAGGGCATATCCCGAGCCCGTCGAGATCTCGTGTGAGAGTGACGGCCGCGTGAGCCGCAGATGCGGCCGCGGCCAGATCGCTGACGCTGACGGGTTCCGCGTGGACTACGCCGATTGGTGGTTCTGCGTGCGGCCGTCGGGGACGGAGCCCGTTGCACGGCTGGCACTGGAGGCGAGGGAACCGGATCTGCTGGCCGAGAGGACGGAGCTGCTCAGCGGACTCTTCAGGAGTCCGGCTTCGTCCTGAGGCTGTGGCGGTATCTGGATTCTCCCTCGCGTTGCGGAGAAAGAGGAGGCGCATGGTGGTCGGTGCACAGAAGCTGCCCCGGTGGCGCGGGTTCAACCTGCTGGCAAAGTTCAACGTGAAGCGGAACGGCCCCTTCCCTGAGTCGGACTTCCGGATTATGAAGGACTGGGGGTTCGACTTCGC
>CAZSET010000023.1:4317-25922 GCA_964605915.1 uncultured candidatus Brocadiaceae bacterium
GCCCGGTTGCCTATGGATTACCGCTGCTGGGTCGAAGCGGGCGACGCCAGGAGGATGAACGAGGCCGTGCTGAAGGAGGTGGACGATGCGGTCGAGCTGGGGCGGCGCCTCGGCATCCACATCTGCATCAACTTCCATCGCGCCCCCGGCTACACCGTTGCAAAGCCGCAGGAAGAGCTGAGCGTCTGGACGGACGACGAGGCCCGGGAGATCTGCGCGCTGCACTGGCGCACGTTTGCGCGGCGTTACGCGGGGATTCCGTCAGAAGAGGTGAGCTTCAACCCGTTCAACGAGCCGGCCCGGATTGGGGACCACGGCTTCACACTCGAGCGCTACCGGGAAGTGACTCAGATCCTGACGGAGGCGATATGGAGCGAGGATCCCGACCGCCTGGTGATCTGCGACGGCTACGAATGGGGGCGGAAACCTGTGGCCGAGCTGGCGGACCTGGGCGTGGCCCAGTCCACGCGGGCCTATGAGCCCCACTGGCTGAGCCATTACAAGGTCTGGTGGAGGGAAGAGGAGGAGGAGCCGCCCCCGCCGCCCGAGTGGCCGGGCAGTAACCCCGCTGACCCCGAGGACCGGTGGGACATCGACCGCCTGCGCGCTTACTGGCGGCCCTGGAAGGAGCTGGCTGACTCCGGCGTGGGCGTGCACTGCGGCGAGGGAGGACCTTACAAGACCGTGCCTCATGCCGTGGCCCTGGCGTGGCTGGAAGACGCCCTCACCGTGCTTGAGGAGTACGGCTTCGGCTGGGCGCTGTGGAACCTCCACGGGCCGTTCGGCGTTCTGGACAGCGGGCGCGCCGACGTCGAGTACGGGGACTTCGACGGGCATAGGCTGGATAGCAAGATGTTGGACGTCCTGACGCGTCACTGAACGGGGCTGCGCGGGAATCGGCGCCTTGCCTGACGGCGCCGGCGCCCCCGCCGTTCGCTTGAAAAGGCCGGCAGGCCAGGGATAATGAAAGGTGCTTTCCGACGCCCGTTGTGAGGGCGCTCCCGTCATGCGCGCGGTGCTTCCGGTTCCTGCCATCGGTCACGCGTCGTCATTCACATGAGAGGCAAGCTGGATGAAGGTGCTTGTCACGGGCGCCAGCGGCCTGCTGGGCAGCCGAATGCTGGCCGTGTTTCCACGTCATTGGGAGGTGAGGGGCACCTACTGCACGCGACCCGGGCAGGGGCTGGTGCAATGCAACCTGGGCGATCGGGGGTCGCTGCGCCGTCTGATCGCCGGTGATGGCTATGACTGGGTGGTGCACTGCGCCGGGACTCGGTCGCCCGATGAGTGCCAGAGGGACGCGCGGAAGGCAGTGGAAGTGAACGCGCTGGGGACCGAGAACGTGGCCCTTGCGGCTGGGGAGGCCGGTGCCGCGCTCGCCTATGCCTCCACGGACTACGTCTTCGCCGGGGACGATCCGCCGTATCGAGAGACGGATCAGGCGCGACCACTGAATGTGTACGGCCACAGCAAACTGGCCGGCGAGAGACACGCCCTATCGGTGCCCGGCAGCCTGGTGGTGCGCATGCCGGCGCTCTACAGCCTGGATCTTTCCGCCCCGGGCAACGTGCTGGCAGCTCTGCGGGCCTCGCTGGCGCGCGGTGAGCACGTTGCGGCTGATGGTGACGGCGTCCGCTACTACACGCTGGGGGAGGAGGTGGCAGGGGCCTTCGCCTTCCTGATGGAGCACGGCCATCGGGGCACGGTCCACGTGTCGGCGGATCAGAGCAGCACGAAGCTGGAGTTCCTGCGCACAGCGGCCGAGGCGATGGGGCTCGACCCCGGACTGGTCAGGCTGGCGCAGCCTGACCCCGCGAAGGCGCCCCGGCCCCGGGACGCCCACCTGGATCCGGGCCTTTACCGATCGCTCGGAGGTCCGGCCTTGACCGGCTACAGGGACGCTTTGAGGCGCCTGGGGGGAGCCGTGGGGGCGCCTCACTAGGTTTGACAGCCCCCGAGGCGTTGACTATAATCCCGCGCCTGACCCCGGACGCGAATCCCGCACGGAGGGCAAGAATGAAGAAGGTCCTTGTTGCGGACACTCTGCCGGAGCAATGCATGAAGATGCTTGAGGCGGCGGGCTTGGAGGTGGTTTACCAGCCCGGCCTGTCCGAGGAGGAATTGAAGGAGGCGGCCAGGGACGTCCACGGGATCATCTGTCGCTCCGGGGCGAAGGTCACCGAGAAGGTGCTGGAAAGGGCCGACCGGCTCGAAGCCATCTGTCGGGCCGGCGTGGGGGTGGATAACATCGACGTGGCCGCTGCCTCGCGCAAGGGCGTCGCCGTCATGAACACCCCCGCTGGGAACACGATCAGCACGGCGGAGCATACGTTCGCCCTGCTGCTGAGCCTGGCGCGCAACATCGGACCGGCATACGCGTCCATGTGTGAAGGACGCTGGGAGAAGAAGAAGCTAACGGGCTCGCAGCTCTACGGCAGCACGCTTGGCGTGATCGGACTTGGCCGGATCGGCCGGGAAATGGCTAAGCGTGCCGTTGCGTTCGGCATGACCGTGCTTGCCTATGACCCCTTCGTGACGCGGGAGACCGCCGAAAGGATGGGGGTCGAACTGCGGGACAAGCTGGAGGACGTCCTGGCGGATTGCGATTACCTGACCGTGCACGTGCCCGAGACCGAACAGACGGAGGGCCTGATCAGCGCCGACCAGATAGCCGTCATGAAGGACGGCAGTTGCCTGATCAACTGCGCGCGTGGGTCGGTGGTCGACCAGGACGCGACCGTGGCCGCCGTTAAGAGCGGCAAGCTCCGCGGCGCGGCGTTTGACGTCTATAGGAAGGAGCCGCCCGAAGACTACGCCTTCGCCCGAGAGGAAGGCATCCTCGCCACGCCGCACCTGGCGGCGTCCACGGCGCAGGCGCAGCTTGCCGTTGCCACCGAGGCCGCCGAGCAGCTCATTGCGGCGCTCCAGCGCGGGCACTTCCGGAACGCCCTTAACGTAGTCCTTGTGCCGCCGGAGGAGATGAGAGTGCTTCAGCCTTACTGCGACCTGGCCGTTCAGCTCGGGCGGTTCGTCGCGCAACTGCAGCCCGGGCGGGCCGAGGCGCTCGAGATCAGCTACCAGGGCGAACTGGCGCACGACCACGTCGAACTCGTGCAGAGCTACGGCGCCATGGGGCTGATGCAGGGCAGCATGAGTGCGGGCGTGAATGTCGTCAGCGGGCCGTACCTGGTGCACGAACACGGCATCAGCGTCACCGGCAGCGCCACTGTCGGTGCCGAGGCGGGATTCACGGACCTGATCAAGCTGAGGCTAACGACGGACGCCGGAACCGCCGAGGCGGCCGGGACGGTCTTTGGCCGCCAGCATCCGCGCATCGTCTCCGTCGAGGATTTCCACGTCGAGCTCATACCCGAGGGCCACATCCTGATCGTCTTCGGCAGGGACATGCCCGGCCTGATCGGCCGAGTTGGGGCCATACTGGGAGAGGGCGGAGTCAACATCGCGCGGATGGGTTTCGGGCGCAAGGAGGTGGGCGGCCACGCCCTGCTCGGCCTCAACCTGGACAGCCCGTGCGACGAGGGCACCGTCGACAAGATACGCGCGCTGGACGTGGTCCGGAGGGTCGCGGCCATCGAGCTTTAGCGCGTCGGCGTGGGCGGCGTTTGCGAACTTCCGTGGGGGACCTGTGGGCGATCGACGCCTCATCATCGGACTGGGCGAGATCCTCTGGGACGTTTTCGAGGACGCGAGGTCCCTGGGGGGCGCGCCTGCTAACTTCGCCTATCACGTCAACGCCCTCGGCGAGTGCGGCATCCCCTTGAGCCGTGTCGGACAGGATGATCTCGGAGACGAGATCGTCGAGGTCGTCGGCCGGCTCGGCATGAGCACCGATTACCTGCAGCGCGATCCCGACCACCCGACCAGCACCGTCCCCGTCAAGGTCGACAGCGACGGCACGCCGCACTTCACCATCATTGAAGACGTTGCCTGGGACTACCTGGAGGCGGAAGAGGCGTGGCTGAAGCTCGCGGCGCGCTCGGAGGCGATCTGCTTCGGGACGCTCGGCCAGCGCTGTCCCCAAAGCCGCGCTGCCATCCACCGCGTGCTGGCCGAGGCCCGGCAGGCCCTGAAGGTCTGCGATATCAACTTCCGTCAGCACTATTACTCGCGCGAGGTCGTGGAGAAGTCGCTCGCCGCTGCTTCCGTCCTGAAGCTGAACGAGCAGGAGGTGACGCAACTGTGCGAGCTTCTTGCGCCGGGGACGGCTGACGAGCCCGACGCGTTGCTGCGGGGAGTGATCGCCGACTACGGGCTGGAGCTGGCGTGCGTAACGTTGGGCGGAGACGGCTGCCGGCTCATCACCGGGGACGAGGTGGTCGCCCGGGCCGTGCCTCCCGTGCACGTGGTCGATACGGTCGGCTCAGGCGACGCCTTCGCGGCCGGACTGATCGTCAAGTACCTGGAGGGGGGGAGCCTTACCGCCATGGCGGACGCGGCGAACCTGATGGGCGCCTGCGTGGCGGGCTACCGCGGCGCCACACCGGCGCTGACGGCGGAGGTGGTCGAGAAGTTCCACGCTCTGTAGCGCAACGGGCGCAACCCGGCGCCCCGCTGACTGCCCGGGGGACTGCTGATACTGGTTCCGCAGCTCGGCAGCCGGCCTTGTCCGCTCTGGTTGCGCGATGTATAATCACGCCGGAAGACCTTGTCTTTGAACGGAGCGCGGCGGGCCCGGCCTTCAGGGGCGCCCGCGTTCGGTGCTACAGCACGGGGAGATGCGACGCAGATGGGTCTCGGCCGGCCCCGGCGACGATTCCTGGCGTGCCTTCTGGGGGCAGTCTGCCTCCTTTGCGCCCGGCAGGCTGCGGCGCAGGAGCGCCCGGATGCGTTCATCATCAAGATCGGTGGCGTCATCACGCAGGCCTATTCGGAGGCCGTGCAGCGGAAGATGACGTACGCCTTGGAGCAGGGCGTTGACACCGTCATACTCGAGCTGGACACGCCCGGCGGCACCATCCAGGACTCCACGGAGTTGGCGGACTTCATCTTCCGTCAGGAGGAGCTGCGCGTCATCGCCTACGTCCACTCCCAGGCCTTCAGCGGCGGCACGATGGTGGCCCTTGCCTGCGACGAGATCTACATCGACGCTTCCGTCGGCAGGATGGGAGACGTGGCGCCCGTCCTGCCCACAGGGGAGATCCTGGGCGAGAAGATACAGACCGTCGTTCGGGAGACGATGCTGGGATACGCCAGGGCGCGCGGATACCCCGAATCCCTCGTCAAGGCCATGGTCACGAAGGAGATAGAGGTCTACCGCGTGCAGATGCAGGACGAGCCGGAAGGGCACTACACCTACGTTACGTCCGATGACCTGCGCGCCTGGGCGGAGGAGAAGCTCGACAGGATCATCCAGAAAGACCTGATCGTGCCGGCCGGCGAGCTTCTCACCATGCACGCGGACAAGGCCGTCGAATACGGCTTCGCCCGCAAGGCGGTGCGCAGCCCGCAGGAGCTGATGGACGTGCTGGGGCTCGCCCCAGAGCGCGTCGAGCGCCTCTACCTGACTGGTTCTGAGCGGCTGCTTACCTTTCTGGACGCCTTTAGCCCCTTCCTTATCGTCGGCGGGTTCGTCCTCATTTTCATGGAGCTCAGCCATCCCGGATTCGGATTGCCCGGGATACTGGGCGTTGCTTGCTTTGTCGCCTTCTTCCTCATCAAGTACACACTGCACTATGCCAGGATGCTGGAGGTGCTGTTGTTTGTGGCCGGGTTGATTCTGCTCGCGCTGGAGATCTTCGTCATCCCGGGCTTCGGCGTGGCCGGCATCACCGGCATTGCCCTGCTTTTCATCAGCCTGGTGCTTGCGTTCCAGGAGTTCGGCATACCCAAGACGTCCGGCGAGACGCTGGCGTTCCAGTGGAACCTACTGAAAGTGATGGGATCGTTCGTGGCGACCGGAGTTTCGCTGGTGGTGCTGGCGCGTGTTTTGCCGTCCGTGCCGGGGCTCAGCGCGCTGGTGCACTGGGCAGACCTGGCAGCGGCGCGCGTGGGCGACATAGGCGAGATGCATACGCCCGGCCTGTCGGGCATGGCGGGCCAGGAGGGCATTGCCCTGACGCCTCTGCATCCGGCGGGCAGGGCCGAGTTCGGTGAGCGGGTCCTCGACGTCGTTACCGAAGGGGACTTCATCGAGAAGGGCGCGAGGATCCGCATACGGGAAGTGCGCGGCAACACGCTCGTGGTGGAGCCGCAGCGCGAGGCCTGAGCGAACGGGAGGCAAGGTCGGAGCGAACGATGGGAGAGCTGAGCGTCATCATCCTGATCTTCCTGTGCGGCCTGCTGGCCATGTTCATCGAGTTGTTCATCCCGGGGGCCGTCATGGGCGTGTTAGGCATGATGGCCGTCATTGGCAGCGTCGTTTACGCGGTCATGACGGGCCACATGGCGGCGGCCGTCGTGCTGCTGGTGATCGCTCTGGCCTTTGTCCCTGCCTTCTTCGTCCTGTGGAAGGGCGTTGCCGGCAGGTTCCTCGCCATCAAGGAACAGGAAACGGGCTTCCGGCCGTCGACGACCATCACCGAGGACCTGGTGGGGGTCGAAGGAGAGGCGCTCTCGCCCCTGAGACCCAGCGGCATCGCGCGCCTGAACGACAGGCGGCTGGACGTGGTGACGCGGGGCGAGATGCTCTCGAAGGGAACGCGCATCAAGGTCATTGAAGTGTCGGGCAATCGCATCGTGGTGAAAGGCATGTGATCGCCGCGCCTTTGGGTTCTTTGTCGGGCGGCTGTGCAGCCGGGTTTGGCAGGGAAGGTCAGCCCATGTTCATGGTTCTGGCCCAGCAAGGTTTGTTGAGAACGGTTGTGCTTGTTCTGATCTTGGTGACCTTCTGCGTCTACCTGAGCCTTTTGATGTTCTTTTTCACCTACGGGTTCCTGTGGATGAAGGCGTTGCTGGCCGGGGCGCACGTCGGGATACTGGAGATCCTGGCGATGAGGTTCCGGGGCGTCCGGCCGAGCGTCATCGTGGAGAGCCGCATCATGGCCACTAAAGCCGGGCTGCCCATTCAGACCGTGCAGTTGGAGACGCACTACCTGGCCCAGGGCAACGTGCCGAACGTGGTGCGCGCCCTGATAGCCGCCAGCAGGGCCGGCATCCCGCTGACTTTTGACGAGGCCTGCGCCATTGACCTCGCGGGGCGCGACGTTCTGGCTGAGGTGCAGAGAAGGATGCAGCCCAAGGTCCAGGACTGGCTTGAGAAGATCTCTGAGGACAGCACTCAGTAACATAACGTTTGAGGGAGGTGAAGGCCATGTTCCCATTGCTGGCGCAGGAAAGCCCCGTTCAGGTCGTCTTGGTTATTCTGATCCTCGTCGCCATATTCATCGTCCTGGCCCTTCTGATCTTCCTGTTCAACTACGGGTTCCTGTGGCTGAAGGCGTTCCTGGCCGGGGCGCACGTCGGGATCCTGGAGATCCTGGGGATGAAGTTCCGCGGCGTCCGGCCGGGCGTCATCGTGGACAGCCGCATCATGGCCATGAAGGCCGGGCTGCCCGTTCGGACCGTCGAGCTGGAAACGCACTATCTGGCGCGCGGCAACGTGCCCAACGTGGTGCGCGCCCTGATCGCCGCCAGCAAGGCCGGCATCCCGCTGACCTTCAACCAGGCGTGCGCCATAGACCTGGCCGGCCGCGACGTCCTGGAGGCCGTGCAAACCAGCGTCAACCCGAAGGTCATCGACTGCCCCGATCCAACCAGGGGGCGCGACACCGTGGCCGCAGTGGCGAAGGACGGGATCCAGGTGAAGGCGAAGGCCAGGGTGACGGTTCGCGCGAACCTGGAGCGCCTGGTCGGCGGCGCGAAGGAGGAAACCATCATCGCGCGTGTCGGCGAAGGCATCGTCACCACCATCGGCTCCTCCGAGACGTACAAGGTAGTACTGGAGAACCCCGACATCATCTCCAAGCGCGTGTTGGGGAAGGGGCTCGACGCGGGCACTGCCTTCGAGATCCTGTCCATCGACATCGCCGACGTCGACGTGGGGGACAACATCGGCGCCAAGCTTCAGGCCGACCAGGCCGAGGCCGACAAGCGCGTCGCCCAGGCGCTCGCCGAGCGGCGCCGCGCTATGGCCGTCGCGCGCGAGCAGGAGATGCAGGCCCTCGTCTCAGAGAACCGGGCCAAGGTCGTCCTGGCCGAAGCCGAGGTGCCCAAAGCCATCTCCCAGGCCTTCCGCGAAGGCAACCTGGGCATCATGGACTACTACTCCCTGCGGAACATCCAGGCCGATACGGCGATGCGCAAGTCGATAAGCGGCCAGCCCGGGGAAGGTGGCGAGAGAGGGACCTGACCTCAGGTCCAGTTTGCGGAACTCTTGACCCGGCAGGCGTATTGAGGGACGCATGGCGCGGCGCAGACCGTTGAGCCAACAGCAGGCAGCTGCCTACGCACGGCGCGCAGTGGATCAGATAGCCGCGGCGGACGACGTGGATGCCGCCGCCAGAAGCGCCCTGTCCGAAGCTGCGGACGGGGGGCTTCGCCGTGCCATCGTCGAGACGTCCGCCGGCGCTCCGGACCGCGTGACGGCGGCGCTCGTCGGAGCCGCCTTGCAGGAGGGCACCCCCCAGTTGGCGGACGTGGCCGCCGACCTGCTGGTCGATCTGGCAGGAGGGCCCTACGGCCTCGGCGTCCTGCGGCAGTGCTTCGCGTCGGAAGAGGCGTCGGTTCGGCGCCGCGCGGTGGAGGCCGTCGAAGGTTTCGGCGATCCGGCCGTCGTGGCGTTGCTGGCCGACGGGCTGACGGACGAGGAGCCCACTGTGCGCGGGGCAGCCGCGGTGACGTTCGGCCTGATCGTCGGCACGCCGCACCATCCGCTGCGCAGGGGCGTCCTGAGCGAGCTGTCCGATCCGCAGAGCGGGCTCTCCCGTGCCATCACGGAGAATCCCGATGACCAGGTCAGACGGCAGGCTCCCCAGGGGCTCTCGTTTTCGGATTCGGACGCGGCCTTGCCTACTGTGGCCCGCCTGTGTGAAGACGGGGACGAGGAAGTCCGCGTAGAGGCGGTTCTCTGCCTGGCGGCGGTTGGTTCGGCGGCGGCCCTGGAACTGCTCGCGAAGCGGCTGGACGACGCCAGCTATCGCGTGGCCTCATCGGCGCTGGACATGCTGGCCGCCCATTTCGGCAGCAGTTCATTGAAGCTGCTGCCGATGCTGGAGAAGGTCATGGCTCACCCGCTGCCCGACGTGCGACGCCAGGCGGTGCTGATGCTGGACCGCTTCGAGTTGAGCCAGGTGCGCGCAATGCTGGAGAAAGGAGTCGAGGACGCGGACTTCGAGGTGGCCCGTCGCGCCGGCGAGATGCTCCGCCGATACGGGGCGGACACCGGGCTGGGCTGGCTGGCCGAGGAGATATCGGAGACGCTGGCGGGCGACCGGGCGCTCGCCGTGTGGGAAGCGGGCAACATCGGCATGGAGCAGGGCGGCGCGGCTCGCTCCGGCGAGGCGGGCATGGACGCGCTGGTCCGCACGCTGGAGGTCGCGCTGAGGAGCGGTTCTGCCTCCGATAAGGTCCACGCACTGAACGAGCTGAGCGGCCTTGCGGACATCGCCGATTCCGAGGCGATGCGCGATGCCCTGGACGACGACGACTCGTCAGTGCGGAGCCGGGCGGCCGACGCCCTGACGCGCACGCGCGACGCGGGCCTGCTGGCGAAGGTCCTGCAGACGCACGCGGACCACCTGGTCAGGCGGCGCGCTGCGGACGCCCTCGCGGAGAACCCCGGCGGCTCGAAGCCCTTCGGGCGCCGTGGGCAGGAAGTGGCCTTTAGCTCGACGCGTACGCTGGGCATGTGCCTGTTCAGCTCTTTCATGGGCGCCCTTGACGACCCGGACACGGAAGTGCGGCAACGTGCGTGCGATGCCATCCGCGACTACGCACAGAGGACTCGATTGCTGCCTGTCCGGCAGACGCTCCGAGAGCTGGAGGGCCTGGCTGCGGACGGGTCCGTCTCCTTCCTGATGCAGGAGGGTGCCGAAGACGCGGCCGGGGTCGTAAGTCAGAACAGCATTGCGACGCTGATCGCCGAGCAGGTGGACGAGATCCTGGCCTGGCGGGGACAGCTTGCCCGGGAGGCCCACGCCGTGCGCTGGGACGAGGGCTCCGGCGGCTACACGCTCGCGGACCTGCCGGACGAGGAGACGGTGGAGCGATGGCGAACCGCCTACCGGCTGTCCGAGGAGCAGGCCGCGGCCCTCGCGCGTGCCGGCCGGGGCACTGCGGAGATGGACGAAGCGACGGCCGGTCGGATCCTGGGCGGCCTCACCCGCGACCTGTCCGCTGCGCTGAGCAGCGTGGCCCACGCGGCGCGCGCCCTGGGGCTGATCGGTCATGAGGATACGAAGGCGGTGCTCGATCAGTCGGCCAGGTCTGTGCATGCCGCGCCGAGGCTGGAGTGGGGGCCGCGCGAGCGGGTGGCTAGGTGGTTGCAGCGGCTCCAAAGGTCCCGCAGTCGGGCCGAAGTGGACATTCTGAGGGCGAAAGGGGCCTTTGAGCCGGGCTCCTCCGCAGAGGACCTGGGCCGAATGGCCGGCGCCGAGGATGGCTGGGTCAGGCTGATGGCGCTGGCCGCAAGCGCCGAACTGGACCCGGAGCGTTCGGACGTGCTGCAGCCGATGGCGGCGTTGTGTGAGGAGCATCTTGGGGACAAGGGCTACGTCAAGCCGCTGGGCAGGGCGGCCGTCGTGCTGCTCCGGGCGGCATTCGCCGACGCCGTTCGGTTCGCCGAGTTTGCCCTGGCCGAAGGGAACGTCGATTTCAGGGCCGAGCTGACCGAACGCTTGCTGGCGGCGGCCCAGGCGGAGGAGTGTGCGGAGATCCTGCGGAACCACGTGGCCGGCAAGACAGCGGGCGACTTGCCTGCCGTCTGCCTGGCGCTGGCGTTGCGCGGGGCCGGCCATGCAGTCGAGCGTTTCGATCCCTCGCCGGACGTCGGTGCGGATGATCGCTCGGAGCTGGCCTGCGCCCGGCTGGCGCTGCGGATCATGGACAACGATCCGGATGCAGCGGTGCAACTGGCAAACGTGGTGCGAAACGGCTCTGCCGAGCAGCAGTACCGCAGCGCCAACTACCTGAGTCTGTCGAGGGCACGTTCCTCGGTCCCCGTCTTCGCCTCGGTGCGGGATCGGGACGGTCCCTATATGCTCAGGGCGCTGTGTGCGGGTTCCTTGCTGCGCCGGGGCCACCCGGGCGGTCCGGCGTGGTTCGAGGAGGCCCTGTCGTCTGCTTCCGGTGGCGCCAAGGCCGGCCTGCTGATCCACCTGAGCCGGGCCGTTGAGGACACCGTGCCCGCGATGCTAGAATGCAATGATGTCAACGTAGGCCGCTTCGTTTGAGTTGAGGCAGGCGGCGGCCCGGGCCGTGCGTGGAGGTGCAAATGGGTCTGGACACGATCCTGTTCATCATCTTTATAGTCGTTGTCCTGTTCGGGGGCGCGGTGAAGAAGCTCCTGGACAGGCTGCAGGAGCAGGTTGCGGCGCAAGGCCGCGACCGGGTCGACTACGAGGCTTCTCCTGAGCAGGTCATGGAGTTCCTGGAAGGGCTGCGGACGGAGCAGCAGCCGCAGGTGGGAGGGCAGGAGGCACCCGTGGGCGAAGGCCTGCGGGAAGCGCGGGCCCGGCCTGAGCTGCCCAGACCGATAGTTGCGTCGCCTCAGTTGGAGCGGCAGGCACCGTCCCCACTGCCGCTGCCCCGCGTGGCGCCACGGAAGCGCCCGCGCAGGCGCGCCGAAGCGCCTTCCGCCGCGGGCGCACGAAGGAAGAAGGAACCGGCGCTGCCGCCGCAGGCCCAGAAAGCGGCCGCCGTCACGCCGTTGGCGTTACGCGGCACCGATTTGAGACAAGCCGTCATCTGGTCGGAGATACTTGGCCCTCCCGTCAGCGTGCGACGCAGCCGGCTCCGTCCACCTCGGGAGACGCCTTGAGAGGGGGCGTGCACGAGACTGCCTGGCCGCCCGATGGCCCGGCCGACCCGCGTTGCGGAGGAGCGCAGTGAGGAAGTTGGGCATTGCCCTCGCGGTCGCCCTGGCGCTTGTCTCAGTGAGCGTTGCGTTCGCCCAGCCACCCACTGGCTCGCAAGGGACCATGGCAAGTGAGGCCCCATCGCCGAATGAGCCCGGCATCGAAGACGCAGGGCAAAGCGCTCCCACGTTGGGGAAGAGGCTGATCCGGTTGCTCGTGGCGGTTTGCGTGGTGGTTCTCCTGCTTTCGGCGTTCCTGCTGTTCTTTGAGAACCGGTTCGTATTCTACCCGACGCACAAGTCGGCCGTTGACTGGGACCTGCCCGGAACGGGCATCGAAGAGTGCACGTTTCGCAGCCGCGACGGCACGAGGCTACACGGATGGTGGCACCCGGGGGCGGGCGAGCAAGCAGAAGACGAGACGCCCGTGCTGCTGTGGTGCCATGGAAACGCGGGCAACATCACGCACCGCGCCGACGACGCTCTGGAGTTTGCACGGCATGGCCTGGCGGTCCTGCTGTTCGACTACCGCGGCTTCGGCAAGAGCGAAGGCAAACCGTCGGAGCATGGCCTGAACCTGGACGCCGAAGCCGCCTATGAGTACCTGACGGAACAGCGCGGCGTCAGGCCCGGGCGCATCATCTGTTTCGGCCGCTCCCTGGGCGCGGCGGTTGCGCTGCATGCCGGCCTGCGCGGGAAGCCGGCCGGCGTCATCATGGAATCCGCCTTCGACAGCGTGCCGTCCATCGCGATGCGGAAGATCCCCTTTCCGCCCCTGGGCCTTTTCATGCGCAATCAGTTCGATTGCCTGGGCATGGTCGGCTATCTGCGCGTGCCCCTGCTGATGGTGCACGGGAGCGACGACAAGCTCGTGCCGATCCGGCATGGTCGCCGCGTCTACGAGGCAGCGCCCGGGCCCAAGGAGTTCTACACCGTCGAAGGGGCGCGACATAACGACACCTCCGCCGTCGGCGGGCAGCCGTACTTCGAGGCGATCGCACGGTTCTGCTTCCAGTGCGTCCGGTCCAAGGGGGAATGACGAACGGGGCCAAGCGTTCCGGCGCAGTTCCCACAGCCAGACAGGAGATTGCAGCATGCCCAGGCAACCAGTGGTGCACGGCCGCTTCTACCCGAGGGAACCTCAGCACCTGCGGGCCAAGGTGGAGTCCTTCACCCCCCAGGCGGCACAGAAGGAGCAGGTCCTGGGTGCGCTCTGCCCCCATGCGGGGTATGATTTCAGCGGACCGGTTGCCGGAAAGACCTTCGGCGGCATCGAGGTCCCGGACACGGTGGTCCTTCTCAATCCCAGCCACTCGTACGGCCAGCCTGCGTTTGCGCTCTGGACCGGTGGGAACTGGGTGACACCCCTCGGCGAGGCGTACCTCCACGAGGAGCTGACCGGCGCGCTTGCCGACCTGCCGCTGACCGTTTGCGACGACAGGCCCCACCTGCCGGAGCATTCCGCGGAGGTCGTCGTGCCCTTCCTCCAGTACCACAACCCGCGCATGCGGATGGCGGTAGTCTGCGTGACGGCGTCCGCGAGGCTGGCTGCGCTCAAGGAGTTCGGGGACGCCCTGGCCGGCGCGCTGCGGGCCTGCGACGCCGAGCGGGGCCTCGTGGTCGCCAGCAGCGACATGTCCCACGAGAGCGGGCCGGGGGCTCTGGACAGGGTCAATCGGAACGATCCGCTGGCGATCGCCCAGATGGAGCAGTTGAACCCCGACGGCCTCTACCAGGTCTGTCGTCAGCAAGGCATAACGATGTGCGGCGTGCTCCCGGCCGTGGCGATGATGCAATCCGTCATTGCGCGCGGCGGGACGCAAGGCGTCCTGGTGGGGCGGGCGACCAGCGCGGACTCGCCCATGGGGCGTGGCGATTACGTGGTGGGCTACGCGGGTATGGTCTTCAAGTAGGGGGCGGGCATTACAGCAGCAGGTAGATGCCGAACGCGATGGCGACGAGCACCAGCAGCATGAGGAGGGCGACCACCACGCGCCAGTTCAGGCCGCGGCCGGGCGGGTTGGCGATTTGCGTCTTTTCGAGGGCCAGGCTCATGGCCTCCGCCGTTTCGGGGGAGACGGCGACGTCGCCGGTGACCATGCTCTGATCGCGGAAGCCGGCCGCCGAGACGGGCTTGCCGTCCAGCAGACTCCTCAGGTCGTCGCGCAGCGCCTGGTAGCTTTCGTACCGATTATTGGGGTCCTTGGCCATCATCTTGCGCATAACGTCGCACAAGTCGTCGGGCAGGTCAGGGACGTGCTCCTTGGGGGAGGGCAGGGGTTCGCGCACCTGCTTGGTCATTACCTCAAACGTTGTGCCCGTGTAGGGGACCTGCCCGCAAACCATGTGGTAGAGGGTGGCGCCGAGCGAGTAGATGTCCGTGCGAAAGTCGACGTCGCGGGCGCTGTTGATCTGCTCGGGGCTCATGTAGTAAGGAGTGCCGAGGCTGGCGCCGCTGCGGGTCAGTCCCGTGGCCTCGGCCGTCATCTCCTTGGCCAGGCCAAGGTCCGTGATTCGGGCCGTGCCGTCGACGTCCATGATGATGTTGCCCGGTGTGACGTCGCGGTGGATGATCCCCTTGTCGGCGGCGTACTCGAGCCCCTCCGTGACTTGGCGGGCGATGTCGACGGCTTTGCGCCAGTCCATCCTGCCCAGGCGCTGCACCTCCTCGCTGCAGGTGGGTCCCTCCACGTAGTCCATGACCAGGTAGTAGTAGCCGCCCTCGACGCCGTAGTCGTGGACCTGGACCATGTTGGGATGTCGCAGGCGCGCGGCGATCTTCGCCTCGCGGGAGAAGCGCTGACTGTACTCCGGGTCTTTCAGGTCGATGTGCTTGGGCAGCACTTTGATGGCGACAGGCGTGTCGAGCGTTCTGTGCCTGCCCTGGTAGACGCTCCCCATGCCCCCTTCGCCGATTTTGCGCTCGATCTTGTACTGTCCTACGGCTTCGGGCAGGTCCGGGGATAGGTCGTCCTGCATGGAGAGGACCTCCGGCGTGATCAATGCCGCCGACGCGATAACCACTGGAGGCCACGCGCCGCGACGGGTCATCAGAGATGGCACGTGAGAGAGAACGGGCTTAGCTGCGGGGCATTATAACGTAAGCGCCTGAAGGGCGTCAACGTGCGTTCGGTCGCGGTGACAGGCCTGTAGGGCCGCTCATTGCCCGGCTGGGCCCTGTAATGGACGGTCTCCTGCGATCCGCATGAGAATTGAGCCGTGTTGCCGGGAAGGGGAGAGTCCGGCAACACGGCTTCGCAAGAGTAGTGTGGGAGGTTCAGAACCGGAGCAGACCCCACAGCTCACCGGGGGCCGGCCCGCGGCTCCGTTGCGTCTTACGGCTCTTCTTCCTCGGGCCCGGCTCCTGCCGCAGGTCCCTCCGGCGCGGGCTTCCTGGATGCCATCAGCACAATGAGCACGACCAGGATGATCACTGCAATGATCACTAGCACCGTCTGAGTCGTACCCCACGCTGCGAGAAGCGGCTGCATGGCGCGTCCTCCTTCGTTGTAGGTCGGGCTCTTGGAGCTCCCCCTTGCCGGTGTTCGCCGCAGAGGTGACCGACAAGCGCACGAACAGCTGAGAACGGCGCGAGTATCCTTCTGATTCTGTGTGCGTTTGTACACCACGGTTTCGGGGAGAATCAAGAAATACCGCGAAAATGGCCCCGACTGCAACCCGCGATCCGCATTGACGGCGTAAAGGTCTGCCCGAAAGTACCTTAGGACTTGCGAGTCTGCAGCTCCAATCCGCCTGGGGATCACTTGGTGCGATGAAAAACGTGCCGGATTCCATTAGAATGCACGTATCTGTTGACCTGTGTGGTGCCCATGAAAGTCACCGTAGCGCCGGATTCGCTTAAGGAGTCGCTGAGTTCTGCAGAGGCCGCCTCTGCGATCGCGCAGGGCGTGCGGCGTGTGGCCGCTGCCGCCGAAGTCTTGCTCGTGCCGATGGCAGACGGCGGCGAGGGCACCACCGAGGCCATCGTCCAGGCGACCGGCGGCACTTACCACCGGGCCGAGGTGTCCGATCCCCTGGGGCGCAGCATCGTGTCGACCTGGGGCCTGTGCGGCGACGGCGAGACGGCCGTCATCGAGATGGCACGGGCCAGCGGGCTGGAGCTTCTGGAGTCCGCCGAGAGGAACCCGATGCTGACCTCCACCTGCGGAACCGGCGAAATGATCCGCGCCGCGCTCGATCATGGCGTCCGGCGGATCATCGTCGGCATCGGCGGCAGCGCAACGGTGGATGGAGGAACCGGGGTGGCGGCGGCTCTCGGCGTGAAGTTCCTCGACGCCGAAGGCCGACAGATCGCCCGCTGCTGCGGCGGGTCCCTCGCCGAGATCCGCGACATTGACGTGAGCGGACTCGATGCGAGGATAGAGGATACGGAGATACTGGTGGCGTGCGACGTGACCAATCCACTGACGGGTCCGGACGGGGCTGCCCGCACGTACGCGCCGCAGAAGGGCGCCACGGCCGAACAGACCGAGCAGCTTGAAGAGGGTCTGTGCGCCCTGGCGCACCTGGTTCGCGAACGACTTGGCGCGGACGTTGTGTCCCTTCCGGGCGGCGGGGCGGCGGGCGGACTGGGCGCGGGGCTGGTGGCCTTTCTCGGCGCCCGCCTGCAGAGCGGCGTGGAAACCGTGATGGACGCCGTTCGTCTGCCTGAGAAGATGGCCGGTAGCGACCTGGTGATCACGGCGGAGGGGCGGCTGGACTGGCAGAGCTCCTTTGGCAAGACGGTGGCGGGAGTTGCCGCGGCCGCCCGGGAGCAGGGCATCCCCGTCGTGGCTCTGGCAGGTTCCCTCGGGCAGGGCTATGATCGCATCTACGAGCAGGGCGTCTGCGCCGCGTTCCCGATCCTGGACCGGCCCATGCCGCTTGATGCAGCGCTGGCGGAGGCGCGCCCGTTGCTGGCACGCGCCGCGGAGTCGGTCATGCGCCTCTGGCTCGCAGCGAGGGGCGGTGCGAATGAGTGAGCGCAGGCTGATCGAGTACATTCGCGCCCTCGCCTCCGGCTCTGCCTTTCCCTGGTTGAAGGCCGGCATCGGCGACGACGCGGCATTGCTGGAACTTCCGGGAGGCGGGCAGGCCGTGCTGACGACCGACATGACGATTGAGGGCACGCACTTCGAAGCGGGCACCGCCGCGGGGCTGGTGGGCCGCAAGTCCGTGACCCGTGCGGTCAGCGATCTGGCGGCCGTGGCTGCGCGCCCGCTGTGCAGCCTGGCCGCCGTCAACTTCGGCAGTTGGCCAGATGCCCGTCCCTGCGAGGAGCTGGTGCGGGCGATCCACGACGCAGCCGCAGATCTGTCCGCGCCGCTGATCGGCGGGGACGTGGCGTCGGGCATGGGGCCTCTGTGCGTGACCGTGACCGCGATGGGAACGCCCGGGCCGGCCGGCTTCGTCTCGCGCAGCGGTGCCAGGGCCGGGGACGCGGTCTGCGTTACCGGCCGGCTTGGCGGCTCAGGACGCGGACGGCACCTGACGTTCCGACCACGGATCGAGGAGGCGCTGGCTCTGGCCGGGCGCTTCGAACTGCATGCGATGATCGACGTGAGCGACGGGCTGAGCACCGATGCCCTGCACGTGGCCGAGGCGAGCGGCGTCGGCATCAGCCTTCTGGAACAGGACGTCCCGATTGCGGAGGACGCCGCGGCCCTGGCCGAGCAGACGGGCCGCGAGTCGTTGTGGCACGCTTTGAACGATGGCGAGGACTACGAGTTGCTCTTCTGCCTGCCCGAGGATCAGGCCGGCGAGCTGGCGCGGGAAGGCGTTCAGGGGACGCTCGTTTCGATCGTCGGTCGAGTGACTGCCGAGCGTGCGTCATTCCTGGTGAACGGGGCGGGACGGCGCCGACCCCTGAAGGCCGAAGGATGGGAACACCTGAGCTGACAAGCGGCGTGCAGATTCGCCTGGCAACGCAGAGCCCGGCCGAGACTCAGGCGATGGCGGCGGCCTTCGCCCCCCTGTGCGTGCCCGATGACGTGATTGGCCTGGCAGGGACTTTGGGATCAGGCAAGACCTGTTTCGTCAAGGGCTTGGCCCGGGCGCTCGGTGTGCCCGACGATCGGGCCGTGATCAGTCCCAGTTTCGTCCTTCTGCGGCGACACGCGGGCCGGCTCACGCTCTACCACTTCGATGCCTATCGGCTGCGGGATGCTGCCGAGATGGAGGAGATAGGCTGTGCGGAGACCTTCGGCAGCGGCGGCGTCAGCGTGGTCGAGTGGGCCGACCACGTGGCGGAATGTCTGCCGCCGGAGCACTTCGGCCTCTCGATCACCGTGACCGGCGCGATGGCGCGAGATTTCACGCTGGAAGCGTTCGGCGCGGGGCCGGCGGCGCGCCTGGAAAGCCTGGCCGACGCGCTCTCCGCATGGCGGCGCTGAACACGATCCTGTCGCTGCATCCGCCCCACTTGATCCCTCAGGCGCGAATAGGTCGTCTTCCCTGGCATCATGCATGACACAGAGACATCGGACGGGGCGCTGGCCATCTCCGCGCCCCTCTTCCTGCCCGTGTTCGAGCCGGGCAACCCCTACCTCTCGCTTGCGGAGATGGTAGAGGAGTTCGGGGTGCGGGCCGTGATGGTCAACGCTTACTTCCTGTACCGCCAGCGCGATCTTCGCCGCACGCTGCCCGAGCGCGGTGTGAAGGACTACCTGGGCTTTGACGGGCTGGTGGTGACGGACAGCGGCGCCTTCCAGGCCCTGCGCGGCCCCCTCTACCTGAGCAACAGGCGCATCATCCGGTTCCAGGAGGACATCGGTGCCGACATCATCTCCCCGCTCGACGTTGTGACGCCGCCTTCGGACGGCATGGGCACCGCGGAAGGCAAGCTCGGTGTTACGCTCAAGAGGGTGGAGGAGGGGATGTTGCTGGTCCGGCGTTCGACCCTCATCGGCGTGCAGCAGGGGGGGCGTTTCCTCCAGTTGAGGCAGCGGGCCGTCGAAGAGCTGGCCCGGCTCGGCTGCTCCTACGTCGCCCTGGGGAGCCTGGTCCCCTTCTTCACGCGGAACCACCACCTGAGCTTCGCCGGGCAGGTGATCAGCCAGGCGCGCAACGTGCTGCCAGAGTCGGTCCTTATCCACTTGTACGGCGCGGGCGACCCGCTGGAGCTGCCCTTCTACGTCGCGCTCGGCTGCGACGTGTTCGACTCCTCGTCCTTTCTCCACTACGCGGAGAAGGGCGCCTACATGACCCCCTACGGGGCGTTGCGCGTTGAGGGGCGCCCGCCCCCGGGCGAGGTGTACGATTGCCCCTGCCCCTATTGCCGGGATGAGGGCGAAGGCGTCATGCGCGACACCGCGCTGCTGTGCCGCCACAACTTGTGGACGGTGCTGGCAACCATGGACAGGACGCGCAGGCTGCTTCAGGAGGACGCCCTGATGGGCTATCTGCACGAGGTGGTCCGGGTCCATCAGGAGTGGTTTCCGGACAGCCTGCTTGGCCCCTCGTGGCACGAGGAACCTGCAGGGGACTAGCTATGCCTTTGGAGCCCCCGATTCCGGAGGAACTGCTGCGGGCGGAGGCCGATCGCATCTGCGCCCGATACCGCGTCAGCGAGCGGGACGCGTACCTTGCCCTGGCCCGGGTGTTCACCGCCGACGCCGACCTGGCCGCCCGCATTCGGGCCCGGCACGGGCAGGAGGACGTAACCCGGTGGCGCGACTACAGGGACACGATCCGGCGCGTCCGAAAGCGGATCTACTACGAATTGAGGCGCTACTATCCGCCGGATGAGACGGCCGACCGCCTGGTGGTTGAGTTCGAGCGCGAGCTGGCGGGTGGCGCCGCCTCACCGCGCGTAGAGGAGCTGCGCAGTGAGTTCCTCTCCGTGCACACGTCGACGCGGGAGCGCGCGCCGCACTACGAGGAGTTCTACGAGAGTTTCTTCGAGCTGCTGGGCGTTCCGGGCACGCTTCTGGACGTCGGCTGCGGCATGCACCCGCTGTCCTATCCGTTCGAGGGCGCCGGCTCCGCCACGCGTCGCTACGTGGCGGCCGACAAGGACGAGCGGGCGGTGCGGGCCGTGAAGGCTTACGCAAACCAGATCGGACAGGAACGGCTCTTTTCGGTGCAGGCTGACCTGGAGGAGGTGGACTGGGGCGATCCCCCTTTCGGGCCTGAAACGTCCGACGTGGCCATCATGCTGAAGCTGGTGCCCGTTCTGGCGCGGCTGAGCCGGGACGCGGTTCGGCGGCTTGGAGAGGTCCCGGCCGATCGGATCCTGGTGACGGGAAGCGCCGAAGCCATGACGCGCAGGCAGGACATCGAGCGGCGCGAACGGGCCGCGCTGCGGCGCTTCATCGACGGGTCTGGCCGTCAGGTGGTCGGCGAGTTCCGCGTAGGCAACGAGTTCGGGTACCTGGCCCGGTAGGGGCGGCCGCACAGTATCATTTCGAGTCTGCCGTAAGGCGCACGAGGTCTACCCGTCTGCCGGCGGGAATCTCGCCGGTCCGAGGGCCACCGCCCTCGCGACCCCGAGATCCCTCGTCGGCCGCCACGCTGCGGCCTCCTCGGGATGACAGCGGGGGGAGTTGCGGGGCCTCATTCCGGGTTCGCCGGTCCGACAGCCGCAGCGCAAGCGCCGAAGGCTGCGCCCGATCACTTGCGCCCGCGCGGGAATCTGGTAAGTTAACGCGTCGATTCCGACGAGAATCACTCAGGCGAACGGGAGGCCGCTGTATGGCCGCACTCATCAAGATCATGCCGTGCCTGGACATGAAGGACGGACGGGTCGTCAAGGGCGTGCACTTCGTCGATCTGCGGGACGCCGGCGACCCCGTGCAATGCGCCCGGGCCTACCAGGAGGACGGCGCAGACGAGCTGGCGTTCCTGGACATCACCGCCACAGTCGAGGAGCGCAAGACGATGCTGGAGGTCTTTGGGACCGTGGCGGACGCTGTCGACCTTCCCCTCACGCTGGGCGGGGGCATCCGATCGCTCAGTGACTTCGAGGACGCCCTGGACGCGGGGGCGGACAAGGTGAGTATGAGCAGCGCCGCCGTGCGCGATCCGGAACTGATCGAGCAGGCAGCCGCTGAGTTCGGTTCGGAGACCATCGTCGTGGCCATTGACGCGGACCTGTCCGATGAGGCCCCGAGCGGCTATGAGGTCTACATAGACGGCGGCCGCACGCCCACACACGTCGACGCCTTCGAGTTCGCAGAGGCCGCCGAGGACCGCGGCGCGGGCACCATCCTGCCGACGAGCAAGCAGACCGACGGGACGAAGGACGGATACGACATCCCGCTCACCAGGGGGATTGCCGACCGCGTCAGCGTGCCCGTCATCGCCAGCGGGGGGGCCGGCAAGATGGAGCACTTCTACGAGGCCGCGGCCGAGGGGGGCGCCACGATCCTGCTCGCCGCCAGCGTCTTCCACTTCGGCGAGATCAAGATCCCCGACCTGAAGGAGTACCTGAGGGAGAAGGGGCTGACGGTGCGGCTCTGAGGTCGCCGCGCCGTGGCCTTCCTCCTACACCTACTCCCGGCCGGGCACGGCGGCCTACTCCGCCGAAGCTGCCTCGGCTGCGCAGGCCGGACGCCGTGCCCCTACCTGCTCTTGCTCCTGCTCGCGGCAGCAAGGACGAGAACGAGGACGAGCACGACCAGGAGGACGAGGACGA
>CAZSET010000024.1:0-25218 GCA_964605915.1 uncultured candidatus Brocadiaceae bacterium
AAGGCCGGCCCTTGCACAACAACGACTTACCACAACAACTGCGGAACTTCGGCTAGGACGCCCTCAGTTGCAGGGGGTCGGCTGGCCGGACAAGACGCGCGGCGTCTGAGAAGGGAACCGATCATCGGAAGCGAGCTCACACACCGCGAGCGCGTGCGGCTGGCGCTCGAGCACCAGGAGACGGACCGCATCCCCATCGCCATGGTGTGCTCGGGGATCAACCCGCCCGCTTACGAGGCGCTGGCGCGCTACCTTGCCAGGGAGCGTAATACCGCCGTCGAAGACTACCTACGCCCCCTCATCGACGTCAGGAACGTGAGCCCGGCCTACGTCGGCCCCGCCCTGGCGGACGGAACGGACATCTGGAGTGTTCACCGCAGGGCGTGGACGTACGGGGCCGGCGCCTACGACGAGATTGACTTCTACCCCCTGGCCGAGGCCGCCGACCCCGGCGACATTGCGTCGCACGCGTGGCCGACGACCGAATGGTTCGACTACTCGTCGCTTCCCGACCGCATCCGCGCTGCTCAGCAAGACGGCGAGTATTGCCTGATAGCGGCCAACGGCAACATCTTCGAGACGTCCTGGTACATGCGCGGCCTCGAGCAGATCTTCCTGGACCTAGCGCTCCGGCCTGAGATGGCGCTTGCCATCTTCGAGCGCGTCTGCGCTTTCTACGTGGAGCACTTCACGAAGCTGCTCTCGGCCGCAAACGGGCAGATCGACCTGGTCTTCACGGCGGACGACATCGGCGGGCAGAACGGCCTGCTCATGTCGCTGGACATGTGGTCGCAGCACATCAAGCCGTATCACGCGCGCCTCAATCATGCGATCCACGAGTTCGGCGCCCGCGTCATCTACCACTCGGACGGCGCCGTCATGGAGGCCGTGCCCGGCCTGATGGAGATGGGCGTCGACGTGCTCCAGGCGCTCCAATTCGACGCCGCTGGCATGGACCCCGTGGCGCTGAAGGAGGGCTACGGCGACCGGCTCTGCTTCGAGGGCGGCGTCAGCGTGCAGAAGACGCTGCCGTTCGGTACGCCGGAGGACGTGCGGCGCGAGGTGGTCGAGCGCATCGAAGTGCTGGGTCGCGGCGGCGGCTACATCCTCGGGCCTTCCCATGCCATCCAGGCCGGCACCCCGCCGGAGAACATCGTCGCCCTGTTCGACACGGCCGCGACCTGCCCCATGCCCGGCGCGTCTTGACCGTTTGGTGGCCGTTGTGCCCGTCGTGGCGTGGTGGTAGACTCTGGCCTCTCATTTTTCCGTTCCCCTTGCACCAGGAAACAGCGCCATGCAAGCGGCCAAAGTCGGCGTGATCGGTTGCGGCAACATCAGCGGTATCTACCTCCAGGCGGGGCGCCGGTTCGAGATGCTCGAAATCGTCGCCTGCGCCGACCTGGACATGGACAAGGCGAAGGCGCAAGCCGAGGAGTTCGGCATAGCTAGGGCCTGCACCCCGGAGGAGCTGCTGGCCGATCCTGACATCGAAATCGTGATGAACCTGACCACGCCCGACGCCCACGGCGCGGTGGGCCTGGCGGCGCTGGGGGCCGGCAAGAACGTGCACAACGAGAAGCCCCTGGCGGTCACGCGCGAGGACGGGCGGCGGATGCTCGACGACGCCCAGGAGCGTGGCCTGCGCGTGGGTGGCGCACCGGACACCTTCATGGGCGGCGGCCATCAGACCTGCCGCAAGCTCATCGACGACGGGGCCATCGGCGAGCCCGTCGCCGCCGTGGCCTTCATGCTCTGCCACGGCCACGAGAGCTGGCATCCGAACCCGGAGTTCTTCTACAAGCCCGGCGGCGGCCCGATGTTCGACATGGGTCCCTACTATCTGACGGCGCTGGTCAACATGATGGGCCCGGTCAGGCGCGTGACGGGTTCGACCCGCATTACCTTCCCGGAGCGGCTGATCACGAGCCAGCCGAAGTCGGGCAGCGTGATCGAGGTGGAAACGCCGACCCACTTCGCCGGCGTGATGGACTTCGAGTGCGGCGCCGTTGCCACCATCATCACCAGCTTCGACGTGTGGGCCGCTGAGCTGCCGCGGATACAGGTCTACGGCACCGAGGGATCGCTCAGCGTGCCGGACCCGAACGGCTTCGGCGGTAAGGTGCGCCTGTGGCGCTCGCGCGACGAAGGCTGGCAGGAAGTGCCGCTGACGCACGGCTACACCGACAACAGCCGCGGCATCGGCGTGGCGGACATGGCCTGCGGACTCCGTTCAGGGCGCCCGCACCGGCCCAGCGGCGAACTGGCCTATCACGTGCTCGACGTCATGCATGCATTCCTGGACGCCTCCGAGAGCGGCGAGCACGTCGAGCTGGAAAGCACGTGCTCGCAGCCCGCGCCCCTGCCGGAGGGATTGCCGGACGGAGTTCTGGACGAATAGCTCGAACGAGTGATAGGGGTGAACGGCAATCGTCTCATGCCCCCGACGGTGCTGTTTGCCGCCGTGATGCTAATGGTCGCCGCGCACTTCCTGTGCCCCGTCGCACGGCTGATACCCGCTCCCTGGAACTTGCTCGGGGTCCTGCCGATTCTGGCCGGCCTGGTCCTGAACGTCTGGTCCTGGAGCCTGTTCCAGAGCGCCGCGACGACGATTCAGCCGTTCGACCGGCCGAGCCGCCTGGTTCAGGAAGGACCCTATCGGATCAGCCGTCACCCCATGTACCTCGGGATGGGGCTGCTGCTGGCGGGGGTGGCGGCAGTTCTCGGCTCGGCCTCGCCGTGGGCGGTCCTGCCCGTCTTCGTGGCGTTCGCGGAGTGGCGGTTCATTCGAGCTGAAGAACGGGCCATGAAGGAGGCGTTCGGGCAGGCCTACCTGGACTACAGGGAGAGGGTGAGACGCTGGATCTGAGCTGGCGGGCGCCGTGTTGGACCCAGCGTCGCTGTTCTCACGCCACTTCCAGCAACTGCCCGCCGCCGAGCTGGCCCTGCGCTTCCACCAGTTCCCTGTAGGGCGTGCACCGGGCCATCAGTTCGGCATGCGGGGCCACGTCCAGCACCTTGCCGTCCGTCATCATGACGATGCGGTCGGCGTTTCGGAGCGTCGAGAGCCTGTGGGCAATGATGAACGTGGTGCGGTCCTTGATGAGCAGGTCGAGCGCGCTCTGGATCAGTTGCTCGTTCTTGGTGTCGACGGCCGAGGTGGCCTCGTCCAGAATGAGCAGATTGGGGTTCTTGAGAACGGCCCGCGCGATGCAGATGCGCTGCCTCTCGCCGCCGCTGAAGCGGCTTCCCTGCTCGCGCGCATCGGTGTCGTAGGCCTCGGGGAACTGCATGATGAAATCGTGTGCATTGGCGATCCGCGCGGCCCGGATCACGTCCTCCTGGCTTGCCTCCGGCTGGCCGTAACGGATGTTCTCCAGGATCGTTTCCCGGAACAGGAGGGGGCTCTGGCCCACGGTGGCGAGCTGTTTCCGGAACGCTTCCAGGTTGATCTCGGACAGGTCCCTGCCGTCGACGAGGATGCGGCCCCCGGTCGGGTCGTAGAAGCGACACAGCAGCTTGATGAGCGTCGTCTTGCCCGAGCCGCTGGGGCCGACGATGCCGACCGTCTCGCCCGCTTTCACCTCCAGCGAGACGTTCTTGAGCACCGGCGGGCCGCCCTCGTAGTGGAAGCTCACGTTTTCCAGGCGGATGCCTTCGCCGATGCCGTCCAGCTTGTGGCCGTCTTCGTTCCGGCAGATGACGGCTTCGGTGTCGAGCACGTCGAAGACTCGTTCGGCACACGTAGAGGCGTACTCGAACTGCTCCGTCAGGGTCGCAAACCGCCAGACCGGCATGTACATCAGACCGATCCAGCCCAGGAACTTAACCAGGTCGCCGAGGCTCGCGAGTTCGCCGTGGATCACGGCCAGTCCGCCGAACCAGTACACCAGCACGGTGCCCAATTGCGTGAGCAGGATGAACGCCGCGGAGAACCGGGCGGAGAAGCCCGTGGCCTTGATGACCTCGTTGCGGTAGCTGTCACTGATGCTGTTGAACTCGCCTATGGCCCGCTCTTCCTGGGAGAAGGCCTTCACTACCTCGACGCCGGGGATGGTGTCGGCCAGGTGGCCGCTCAGTGCTGCCCTCGTCCGGAACGCCTTGCGCAGGACCTTGTGGACGTTGCCCCGGTACCACTTGACCAGCAGGAAGAAAACGGGCAGCGGGAACCACAGCATCACCGTCAGTTTCGCCGAGCAACTGAGCATCCACACCAGGATCACGAAGAGAAAGAACAGGTCCACTGCAAACTGCTGCACCTGGCCCACCGCGAATTGCTGCAATTGGGCGGTGTCCGTGACGACGCGTGAGATCAGCCGGCCCGTGCTCTGGCGGTCGTGGTAATCCATCGACAGCCGCTGCAGGTGCGAGTAAACCTGTCCGCGCAGATCGAAGATGACGCTCTGGGCGATGCGGGTCATCACCAGTCGGTGGATGCCCATCGTGGTGGCCCGGACCAGCACCAGCGCACCGAACACGAAGGCCAGGGCTTTCAGCGCACCTATTGCGCCGCCCTGGACCGAGTCTATGAGCGTGCCGCCCAGCGCCGGGATTGCGGCGTTGATGGTGGCCATGACGCAGGTCAACGACATGCCCACGGCCACCGTCCGTTTGTAAGGCGCCAGATAGGACAGCATGCGGAAGATGACGTCCCGCTTGCGGAGGCACGCGCGGCAGACGTCGCGGTCGCGGGGAAGAAGCTGTCCGCACTTGGGGCAACGGCGAGCCTGCTCGGATGCGTCCGCCGTGGACTCCTCCTCGTCCTTGTGCTCGACCTCGTCCTCGTGTTGGTTCGGCGCCTGCCAGGCCAGGCAGGACATCAGGTACTGCTCGAACTCCTCCTTGAACTCCTCCAACGTTGTGGCCAGGGAGGAGGAGAACCGCAACATCTCGATGTTCTCCTGCCAGGTCGTGATGACCAGGAAGCCGTTCCCCATCAGCAGCTTGGTCTTGACCAGGGCCACGTTCTGCAGGGGCACTTCCCGCACCACGCCTTCCCGGTCGGGGGCGATCACCATGACGCGCCTGTCGGTGACTACGAGGGCCTCGATCGCGTACTCGCCCTCCAGGTTCATGTCCGTCTCGAAGCACAGCGTCACCTTCTCGCCGTCCCTGACGAACTCGTTCAGGCGCTGGCGGATCCACGACGGCGACGTCGCCGTCTTCCAGATTATGGCTTTCTTTCTACCCATGGCGTTCTCTCGCGTCTTCGGACGCCTGCCCCTCCATGGGGGTTATGAGTGAAGGTCCAGCAGTTTCTGGCTCTCGCTGTCGAAGCGCCGGCTGCCAGAGACGCGGAACCGGTTGCCATCCACGTCGATGATGATGAAGTCGCCGTTCTTCAGGCGGCGGAAATTGTGGCGATCTCTGACCAGCAGTTCGCGCTGCCCTCGGTCTGTCTCGACCTGCCATATCATGGCGTTCTGTGCCTCGTAGACGGACAGGATGCGCTGGATCTCCGGGGTGTGGTAGCGCCTCTTCAGAACGTCTGCGAGCAGGTCCCGGGAAACGGGCTCCAGCTCGCTCAACTCGCGGACCATCCCGATCTCTTCGTCGTTGAGAGAAAGGAGGATGAAACGCTCGGCGTCGGAGTAGGGGAATGCAAGCCTTGCGGCGACCTTCTGCCAGGTGCCGCGGTCCTTGATTTCGACGCAGAGGTTCTGCGACTCATCGCGGAATATCCTGAGCTTCGCCGGCGGTATGTAATGGTTGTCTGTGGTTGTCGTCATTGGTCTCAGGGCTGCCGGGGCGGCAGGCTCTCGGGGGCCCTTGCGGGTTGCAGCAGGCGGTGCGGGCTCGGGTGCGGAGAAGTGTCCGGTCGCCCAGGCAAAGGAAGAGTGGGCCGACTCGGCAGACGCGAGACAGTCCTTCCGCCTCTACCTGGAACGTCCGGGAGGACGCGGGTGGCAAAACCCGAGCACGTGCGTTATGCGCGGGGCCTCCGCTCAAAGAAAGGCGTGGAGCGGCCCAGCCGTCGTCTCGCCTCGATTCCGGAGTCGGAACCGAATGGGCTCAGGACGGCCGAACCATTTGGTGGGATTCGGAAAGGTCCATGTGGGCCGATGACCCGCTCCTGCGCGGCCAACCCTCCGCGGGAACGATAACAATGGATCGCTTGGTTTCCTGAATTCGCCATTGCCGGGCCCACCTCGGACATCTCTCACCGGTGAAGCCGCAGCCCCAGACGGTGAGGCCGCCTATGCTTCACGCAGACTTCTGTGTTTCTCCCCCGTCTCACACGGAAGACGGAAAAAGTGGAAAAACGAAAACTGCAGCCGGATCCCCGTCTGCAGCTCAACATGTACCATACCCCATCCCGCTAACCGAAGTCAAGGCTTCAGCCGAAAAAGCGCACAGAAAGGCGGTTTTCAAGCACGAGAATCCGCCGAACCGCCTCGCGTTGTCCCGCTTGCGCCCCGGGCGGCGTGCTGGCGGCACAATGCTGGGAAGCGGCCGCCCGGGGGAATTGGAAATTGCGCCGGGCGCTGGTATAATCGCCCGTGTGGCGCGACCGCGGGTTCGCTCCTGCCGCCGACGGTCGCGGCTAGCGGGGCCAGCGTAGCTCAATGGTAGAGCACAGCTTTCGTAAAGCTGGGGTTGAGGGTTCGAGCCCCTCCGCTGGCTCCAGTTTCTTGGGTTCGGGCGGCGCCTGGCACTCCGCTATCACCTCCGCCCACCTTCTCCCGCAGCGCCCACTCCCACAACCGCGGCGCCAGCAGTGCCCACAGTTCACGCGTCCTCGTTTCCACGTCGTAGCGGTCCCATTGCGCCAGCAGACGGTCGGCGCCCTTCAGGCCGGCGGCAAGCGCGGCGACCTTCTCCTTGGGGCCGGCCTCGCGCGGGATTGGGACGTCCGAGGCGCGTGAGGCGATCTGCACGGCCAGGTCGATCAGGGACCCGGGGGCGGGCTCACCCGTCGTTTGGCTCCAGAAATGGGCCAATTCCCCGGGGGGGCCGAGTATGCGGTTGCGGGGGTGGTACTGGCGCGGCAGGAGCGAAAGCGCCCGCCGGTATGCGTCGGTCGCTTCCGCGTCGGTTCGTCCCGTTGCCTCGGCCGCTCGGGCGTAGCTGTACCACTCGAGGGGCAGGGCGGGATGCAGTTCCGCCGCGCGCCGATACGCTTCGACGGCGCCGTCCAGGTCTCCGGCGAGGGATTGAGCCGTGCCCAGCCGTCCCCAGTTGCCGCTGTGCAGCGGATTGAGCTCCGCCGCTCGCCTCAATGCACCCACGGGTGCCAACGGTGGCACCTCAGCCAGGCCGCTCTGCCCGAGCCACATCAGCCAGGCACCGCACTGGCGCCACGTTTCGTCATCGTATGGCACGGCCTTGCAGGCCCGGGCGTAGTCAGCCATGATCCTCTGGCCCAGCCCAACCGCGTCCGCGCCTGCGGCACCCTCCCGGAGACGGAACTCCCCGTTTTCGGCTCCCCGTTTGCTCAGTGCATGGTCGAGCGCCCGGGGCGTTACGATGGCGAACCACGCGATCAGCAGGACGCCGCCCCCTGCCAGGGCTGCCACGGCCGTATCGGTACGCAGGCGCCCGGGTTTCGGACGGTTGCGGCTCACCAGCAACAGGGCGGCCAGGGCCGCGGCGCTGCCCCCAATGGCCGGCACACGCAGCGTGAACTCGCCGGCGCTGTGCAGAAGGAACGCCGCCAGCCCGGCGGCTATGCCGCACCCAAGCAGCGAGAGGTCAGCCCCATCCGTGCAGGTGAAGGCCGCGGCGAAAGCGGCGGCCCAGCACGTATAGATGATGACGTACGGCAACCACTTCGCCGAAGCCAGCCAGCCCGGGACCTGCTCCGGAGGCGCAAACGTGCCCAGCAGCGCGTAGTCGAACGCTAATGCCAGCAGCCCGACGCACAGGCCCCCGAGCAGCATGGGTGACCGCCGTCCCGGCGCGGCCTCAGCCGGGGCTGCCTGCTCGTCCGCAGTCGAGGCAGAAGAGCCCTTTAGCGCCGGCGCGAGGACGGCAACCCACAGGGCCATGAAGAGCAGCAGGCCGATCGCCCCCGCCTCCCCCCAGAGCTCCAGATAAACGTTGTGCGCTGCCTGGGTCTCTCCGAACTCCGGCTGCTTCAGCATGGTGTACCATTCTGGCCAGGAGCCCGGGCCGACTCCCAGCAGCGGCCGCTTCAGTGCGATCTGGGCGCTCGTCTGCCAGTAGTGAACGCGCACCCCGAGGGACCTGGCGAAGCGTTCCGGACCCGGTACAAGGCCCGCGAAGTGGGCCGCCACGAAGAGCCCGACCAGCACCGCCAGCCCGATCAGCAGTCGCCGCCAGTGCAGCCGCATGGCGCCGCTGGCCAGCAGCATGCCGAACACCGCTGCGCCGAACAAGGCCGCGATCCAGCCCCCTTTCGAGCGCGAGAGCAAGATTGCAGAAGCCGTGAGCACCAGACCAACCCCGAGCAGTGCCGGCGCGATCCACGAGCGGCCGCCCCCGGCCCCCTCGCGTTTGCGCCGCCACCAGCCTGCCACCAGCCCGGCAAGGGGGAAGAACGTGAGCGCCAGGAAGCCGGCGAGCTGGTTGGGCGTGATGAAGTTGCCGTAAGCGCGCGGCGACCTCACGCGTGCCGCCAGGTCTCGAAGCAGGGGGCCCTCCGCGCGAACGAACGCCTCGAACACCCCCGGTTCGACCTCCATCCAGCGGCGCAGCGCGGGCATGTAGACGCCTGTGTGCCAGACAGCGTAGGCGGCCAGGGCAACGGCCGTGGCGAGCAGGGAACTCAAAAGGAAGGCCCGCTGCCGACTCCTTCCGCCCATCTGGAGCACCAGGAACGCCGTCAGGCCGTAAGTTCCCAGGTTCAGGCACCACCGGAGCCCGGCGAACCAGTTCTCTGCGCGGAGAGACGAGACCAGGGCCGCCGCAAGTAGCGCAGTGAAGATCAGGCCGGGGAGGCCGAACCGGACGCGCACTCCTCCCCCGAGCACCTCGGCAGCCAGCCAGCAGACGCCGGCGGCCAGAAGCGCCAACCCGAAGGCCGCGCCCTCCGCCAACCCGTAGCCCAGCGCCGAGCTGATGGGCCGATAGAGCAGCGTCAGTGCCAGCAGGCACAGGGCCGCCCCCCGCAGGACGTCGTCAAGGGCCACGCCTCGCGCGACGGCGACGGCTGGATCGTCCCGCTCCGCCGGGTGAGCGTTCGGCGTCAAGAGATGTGCCTCCAGACTCGAGATCGGTGGCATTATACGAGGACAATCCGAAAACGCCTAACCCAGATCACCCGTGGGCCTTGTAAAGGCGCAGGAATAATGCGGGCTAGCGCTAACACTGAGCGCCGTGACGCCAGCAAGCGCATTTGTCTGCCGCCTTCCGCCCTTCGGCCGGATTGCGGACAAGGGAAGGGCGTAGGGCAAGTGAGCGGCTGACCGCTGAGCAGGTTCAGCGGCAGTGGCGTCCCCTTCTCCGCTGCCTCGCTCCGCAGGGGCTCGAGCTTCTCGGCCAGCCGGCCGCGGAGGTCTTCAACCAGATCGCCCCGAGGCGGAATCAGCGGCGGCTTCTCCGCCTTGGCGTCCTTGGCCAGGGGCTCGGCGTGCGGCTGTGGCGCGTCCACGTGCGGTTGCCCCACGGTGATGCTCGCAAGCTCTCCCAGGCGTGGGCCAGTGAGCACCCTCGTCCTGTAGATCAGCATCCGCTGCAGGCCGAGGCGTTCCCGCTGGTCCAGGTACTCCGGGCTTCCCTCCAGAGCCTTCCGTCCGGGCTGGTAGGCCGCGTCCAGCGTCCCGTAAGGTTGGGTCCCCGTAACGCCAGGTGCTACGCCCCTCCTTCTCGCTGGGCGGCAGGCTCACTATCATGCGTCCGCGCTCGGCGACCGGCGCGTCGGCGTGCTTCGCTACAGGGGCCTGCTGCGGTGTGATGACGCCCGCTCCCCGGCGCGGGCCGGTCGGGCGGGGGTTGGCAACGGAGCCCTCTCGGTACTTGCCAGGACGCAACTTGAGCCTTACCATCACGCTTGGCCGGCGGAAACGCCGTGCCGCCCTTCGTAACTGGCGGGTTCCGTCCGCCATCCGGCAATGGCTGGGCAAACACCGACTCAGGGACTGGCAGCAGAACGGGGGGCTGGCCAAGGCTTGAGGATTTCGTGTGAAATGCCCAGACGACGCTTCTGGTCGCTGTGCTTTGGGGCCGCAGAACTATGGATGACGAGTGGCCTGCGTGGCGCAAGGAGCGAATCAGCTCCCTTGTTGCGCTCGCCTGCGACGGAATAGAGATGCACCGTGCTACGCTCGCAAAAAAGTACCTGAATCTGAGGGCGCGGGCTCTGGGCGCGAGGAACCATTCACATCCGTTTGTGGTTGCCGCGGCTCGGCGCTCGTTCTGCACGCTTGGCGCCACGACAGGCGGCATGTCACCGGGGGTACTTCGGCAAGACGAAGGCGGAACCTCCTCATACCGCCCACTCTTGAGGGGTCGCTAGATGGTCCTGCTCTTTGGCATGGCAGTGCTCGCGTTCCTGGCAATTGCTGGGCTGGCGTGGGTGCTTGTCAGAGTGCCGGGCTGGACTCGGCTTCTCCTGGCGCCCATGGTGTGCATCATCGTTGTCGCGATCCTGGCGGTCCTAGTCTGCGCGGGGGAAGAGACGGACGGTTTCGATCCCGTCATGGTGCCCATTTTGCTTGTTTCCCTTACCGCAACCGTTGCAGCTCACTGGTCGTTGGCGCACGGACGGGAGCGCAGGGCTATTGCCTTACTGCTCTTGGTCGCCTTTCTCCTGCGTGCGGGTCTCGGGGGACGGCTGTGGCTGTCCCGCTGGGACGAGAGTTTCCACGCCCTCGTGGCACGGAACCTTATGAAGCACCCGTTGAAGCCCACACTTGTAGACCATCCGCTTGAAGACGTACCAGCGTGTTTCTGGGCGCATTCACATATCTGGCTGCACAAACCCCCCCTGGCACTTTGGTTGATGGCGGGGTCTATGACTGTCTTCGGCAAGAACGAGATCGCCATGCGAGCGCCAAGTGTGGTTGTTGGGGCACTGGGTGTGCTCGTGACGTTTCTGCTGGCGAAGCGGTTCTTGGGGGCCCGTGCTGCTCTCTTTGCCGCCACTTTCCATGCGTGGCACGGCCGTGGTGCCCAGCTTGCGGCTGGCCTTCTCGCAACTGACCACGTGGATAACCTTCTGGTCTTTCTTGTGGGACTCGGCGTGCTGGTCGCGGTATGGGCGTGTGATGCACTTGCCGCACGACGGCGAGGCGCCTGGGTGATGGCAACATTGGTCGGCCTAGTGCTAGGGCTTGCTCTGCTAACCAAGGGTCCCCCGTCCCTTATCATACCTGCGGTCTTCTTCATGCTGCTTCTCACGCAGCGCGTTTCATGGGTTATCCGGCTGGCCGCGCCCGGCCTCGCGGCCGTGGCCGGCCTGCTCTTGTGTATGCCCTGGGAAATCTATACGGCTTGCGCCTTTCCGGAAGCATACGCCTACAAGAGCAGCCTGGCAGCCAACTACTTCGTCAGGGCCTACCATGAACACGGTGAGGTCTGGTACTGGCACTTCAAGAACATCCCAAGCTTCTTTGGCGTTCTGACGTTCATACCTATTGCAGCGTTCACCGTGCACAGCATCTGGCGACGCCGAGATCGGCTGGCCCTTGTCGGGTGGTTCGCCCTGACCTATGGGGTCTTCTCTTTGGCAGCGATGAAGATGAAGGCTTATGTTTTCATCGCTTCGCCTGTGATTTGGTGTGCGTTGGGATGGTTCTCCGAAGTCTCCCTTTACGGCGCCAGACAGCATCGGCCTGCGGTGCGACGTACTGCTATGGCATTAGGCATTGCGGTGGGCGTAGCGTTCTTCCTTTGCGTCTACTGGGGAGCCTCTGACGTGTTGGAGTCAGACGCACACCCACGCAATCCGACCTGGACTAAGGAACTCCGTTACATAGCCGCGCAGGTCAAGAAGCTGCCGCCTGGCAAGTGGGTTGTCTTCAACGTCCACTCGCCCATAGAAGCCATGTTCTATGGAGATGCTACCTTCTGGGGAGCTCTCCCTACGCCTGATAAGCTACGATTGGCAAAGGCAAGAGGATTCAGTGTCGCGGTCTACGGCTCTTCGAGTGATTACCAGGGCGACTCACTCGAGACCGGTCCCAGCATCACATTCATCCCGATTGATCCAAGGACCCTTCCTGCGCGTCACGTGCTTGGTGAACTGACGCAACGTGGGCTCGACGAAGTAATGGTCTACAACGCCAGAAGGGCGACGGATCTGGAGGCCTATTTGGATCGGTTCATTGATGCTGATGTCTACGTAGGCATGCCTCGCCGAAATCGTCGCTTGCTGAAAAAGCTTGGTAAAGGCAAAGCTCTGGCGATCGTTATACACCATGAAAGCGCTGAAGCGGCGGAGATCCGAGCGGAGTTTCCTGAGGCCGTTTTGGTGGAGAATGCCTTCTACGCGAGAAGATGAAAGTGGTTGCGTGGTGCTTCCGGCGGGAAGTGCTGCCAGTCAGGCGGACGGGGTCGGGCCACGTTGGGGGCTGAGGTCTGGCAAACGGCGCGGGGCGCGTACGTACGGACAGCGTGGCGGCCGATTCTGGACTTCTGAAAGGGCCTTGCACGCTGCGTTCAACGGGGGCGCAGAGCGCACATCTTGTATGCTTGACGTGGCGTCTGCCGCTGTTGACCGGGCGGCTGGTGTTTTGTTTCTCCTGGCGCTCGCGATATAATCGTGCGTCTCGAACGAGGCATTCCTGCTTCGACCTCATCCATCTTGCGCCCCGGGGCTTGCCCTTGACGACGCAACCGACAGGGGAGAGCGTGCATCCCGCACAGCATCTGCTGAGCGGCTTGAACCAATGCCTGGAACGGGGCGACACGGACGGCCTGCGGACGTTGCTGGCCAGCGCTGAGCCTGCGGATGTGGCGGCCGCCCTGGCCGAGCTGGAAGACGACGAGCGGGCCCGCATCTTCCGCCTGCTGGACGCAGAATTCGGCGCCGAGGTCCTGGACGAGCTGGACGGGCGGACGCTCCAGGCCATTGCTGCCGCGGCTCCCAGGAGGGTCCAGGCGGCCGTCGGGAAGCTGGAGCCGGACGAAGTGGCGGACGTGCTGGAGGCCCTGCCCGACGAGCAGGCCGACGCCATCCTGGGGGCCTTCCCCCAGGAACAGGCGACCACCGCCGAGCAGTTGCTCACCTACCCGTCCGACACCGCCGGCGGGCTGATGACGACCGAGTTCGTCCTGCTTCGCCAGGACATGACGGCCCGCCAGGCCATCGAGGTCACCCAGCGCAGCCGGGAGTCCGAGACCGTCGCCCACCTGTTCGTCGCCGACCGGCAGGGAAGACTCGTCGGCTATCTGCCGCTTCAGCGATTGGTGTTCGGCCCGCCCGAGCGGCGGGTCGGCGAACTGATGGAGGAGCGTCCCCACACGGTCGAGGTGGAGACCGATCAGGAAGAGCTGGTTCGGGCGGCCACGAAGTACGACCTGGACGTCATCCCGGTGGTGGGCCGGGACGGCAAGATGATGGGCGTCGTGACGGTGGACGACATACTGGAGGCCGCCGAGCAGGAAGTGGACGAGGACATGTACCGGCTGGCCGGAACCGGGGAGCGCGACCCCGTGCACGCCAGCGTCTACCGCAGCACCAAGCTTCGGCTGCCCTGGCTGCTGCTGTCCGTGCTGGACGGTCTCTTCATCGCCTTCGTCGTGAGCCGCTTCGAGGGCACGCTGCGGGTCGTCCAGCTTTCGTTCTTCATCCCTTTGATCCCTCTGATGGGGGGCAACGTCGCCATTCAGGGGTCCACGATCGTGGTGCGGGGGCTCGCCCTGGGCCATATACACCGCGGCCGGATCGCCCGCTTCCTGGTGAAGCAGCTTCTTATCACGCTCCTGCTTTCTCTATTGTGCGCCGTCGCCGCCGGCGTGTTGGGCGGGCTCGTAGTGGGCACGGGACCCGGCGTGATGCTGGCCGTGGGACTGGCCGTGTGCATCTCGATCAACGTGGCCGGCATGATGGGCATGACGTTCCCGCTGGCCTTCAACGCGATCGGGATCGACCCGGCCGTCAGCTCGGGGCCGTTCGTCACCATTCTGAACGACCTGTTCTGCATCAGTATCTACCTCGTGCTCGGCACGGTCCTGACCCCTGCTGTGGGGTGAGTGCGTCTTCGGCCGGCGGCGGCTCGTCCGCCCTGCGCTTGCGAGGGCCCGTCCCCACGCCTAGAATGTGCGTTCCTCGCGGACGCGGCGCCGGCGCCTATTCGATCCCAGGGGAGCGCCGCCGTCATGAGAACCATCAGCCAATAGGGAGCAGAACGTGAAGAAGAACTACATGCTCACGCCGGGTCCGACCATGGTGCCCAGCGAAGTGTTGCTGGCCGAAGCCGCGCCGATGATCCATCACAGGACGGCCCAGTTTTCGCAGGTCATGGTGGAAGTGGTGGACGGGCTCAAGACGCTGTTCGGAACGAAGGAGGACGTCTACCTGGTCATGGGCAGCGGCACCGCAGCCATGGAGGCGGCCGTGGCCAACGTCTGCTCGCCCGGGGACAAGGCCATCTGCGCCGTCGGCGGCAAGTTCGGGCAACGCTGGGCCGCGCTGTGCAAGGTCTACGGCTGCAACGTCGTTGAGATCGGGCTGGAATGGGGCGAGGGGCTCGCCGTCGAACAGGCCGAGGCCGCGCTGAACGAACACCCCGACGCCCGCGCCTTCTACATCACCCAGTCCGAGACTTCCACCGGGGCCTTCACCGATGTCCAGGCCATCGCCGCCCTCACCCGCAAGACGGGCATGCTTCTGGGCGTGGACTCCATCACGGGGATCGGCGTCCACCCCTTCCAGATGGACGAATGGGGCGTGGACATCGTCGTCAGCGGCTCTCAGAAGGGCTGCATGATGGCGCCGGGCCTGGCCTTCATCGCCGTCTCTCCGCGCGTGTGGGAGACGGTCGAGGCATGCACCTCTCCCCGCTACTATCTCGACCTGCGAGCCATGAAGCAAAGCTGGGAGAAGCACACTACCCCGTACACGGCAGCCGTCTCCCTGATCCGCGCCCTCCATAAGGGCCTCGAAATGATCTTCGAGGAGGGGCTGGACGAGGTGCACGCGCGGCATGCCCGTCTTGCCGCGGCGGCCCGCGCGGCCGTCGAGGCGATCGGGCTCAAGCTGGTCGCCAAGAACCCCGTCAACGGCGTGACCGCAGTCTACGGGCCCGAAGGCGTCGACACCGACAAGCTCGTCAACCTCATGCGGGACAAGTACGGCGTGACGATGGCCGGCGGACAGGGCAAGCTCAAGGGCAAGGTCTTCCGCATCGGCCACATGGGCTACGTCAGCGAGGGGGACCTGCTGGTCGGCGTCGCTACGCTGGAGAAGGCGCTCAGGGAGATGGGGCACGAGTTCCCGCCCGGCGCCGCCCTTCAGGCCGCCCACAACGCCCTGAGTTGAGTCCGCGCCTCGCTGCCGCGCGTTCTCAGCCCACGATCTCGAGCGATAGGCTGAGCGCGGGCGCCGAATGCGTCAGCGCGCCGATCGAGATCCGGTCCGCCCCCGCGACCGCGTAGGCGCCCACGTTCGCCAGGGAGATGGCCCCGCTGGCCTCCAGCAGCGGGCGGCTGCCGCCGGCGCACTTCGTCTCAACCAGCGCCACCGCGCGGCGGACCTCGTCCGGCGTCATGTTGTCCAGCAGGATAACGTCGGGCGCTGCCGCCAGCGCCGGCTCGAGCTGGGCGAAGTCCTCGACCTCCACCTCGACCTTCAGCGCGGGGAACGCCGCGCGCACTTTCTCGACCGCCTCCCGCGCTCCTTGGGGATCCTTTCCGGCCGCCAGGGCCAGGTGGTTGTCCTTGATCAGCGCCTCGTCGCTCAGGTCCATCCTGTGGTTGCACCCGCCGCCGCAGGCGACGGCGTACTTCTCCAGCCGCCGCCAGCCGGGCGTGGTCTTGCGCGTGTCGTAGATGCGGGCGTCGGTGTCCCTGACCTGTTCGACGAAGCTGGCCGTCAACGTCGCCACGCCGCTCAGCCGTTGCAGGAAGTTGAGCATCGTGCGCTCGACCGACAGGATGGACGCCGCCGGCCCGGCCAGGCGGGCGACCACGAAGCCGGGCTCGACGCGGTCGCCGTCGTGACGGGATTCCTCGAAGCCGATTCGCGGGTCGAAACGTTGTGCCAGCCGACGCGCCAGCGGCAGGCCGCAGATCACGCCCGCCGCACCGGCCCGGACCTCGGCCACGGCCTGGCGATCCTGCGGCACCAGTGCGCGGGTGGTCACGTCGTTACGGGCTGCGTCCTCCTCGAGGGCCGCGTCGAGCAGCCAATGGAAGTCTTCCCATCTCATCGGTGGCTCGCCCCAATGGTACGGATCAGAGGAATCCGGACTCGGCGCGTCGCTGCCGCACAGTATAGCGCCTTCGTCGCCCCGTTTCCCGAACCGCCCGGCCAGACGGCGAGAATGCCGCTCCGGAGCGGGAAGGCCGCTTCACGGCTCCCAGCTTCCGCTGGCGGGGCGGAATGGCGCAGGCACCAGCATCCGGACGGCGGCGGGCATTACAGCTATCTCGGCCGGCAGCTCGCCGGCGGCATCGCCGTCCAACTGGTATAGGACGCGCTGGCCGGGCGCGCTCACGGCGATCCTCTCTCCGCGTCGATACTCGACCCCCCGGCTCAGGTGCAAACTGCGGAGCATGGCGGATGCCGCCAGGCCCGCGGCGTCCAGCGGATTCTGCCACCGCACGGCCATCACGTCCAGCAACCCGTCGTTCGGAGACGCCGCAGAAGTCATCTCGATGGGCCCGCCGTAGCTGTGCGCATTCCCTACGGACACCTGCGTGGCCGTGCGGCAGAAGGGCCGCTCGTCCACCTCGACCCGGATCTCCCACGAACACGGCGCCAGCGTGCAGCGCACGATGTGCGGCACGTAATGCAACTGGGAGAGCTGGCCCCCGGTGCGATGCGTGTCCACGATCTCGACCACGCGCCCGTCCAGACCGGCCCCGAACATCGAGATGAAGCGCCTTCCGTTGCAGACGCCCACGTCCAGGCGCACGACCCGGCCGGCCAGGAGCTGCCGCACCGCCCGCAACGGGCTTCGTGCCACTCCGATCTCCTTGGCCAGCACGTTGCCCGTGCCGGCGGGGATGACGGTCAGCACGGACCGCTCCAGGTCGGCCCCGTTGAGTATCTCGTTGAACGTCCCGTCCCCGCCGAACGCGACGATCAGGGCGCCGTCGTGCCCATACTCGCCGGCCACGTCGCGGCCGTGGTTCGGGCGTTCCGTAAGCAGCCGGTCCACCTTGCAGCCGGCCCCGCGGAACGCGTCGACCACCTCATCGAACGCGTGACCTGCCCTGCGGCTGCCGCTGGTCGGATTGGCTACGACCAGCACTCTGTCGAAGACGGCCATGGGTGTGCCGGGGTCCTATGTTGGCGCGGGCGTGTGCGTTGTGCCGAAGCATAACGGGCAGCGTTGCCCCTGATGGGGACGAATATAGCACAGGCGCCCCGCCGGCCACAACCCGCGCTGGTCGTGCCAGTTGCGCCGCGCCGGCACCGAAGCGCCGCGTTCCAGGCGGCAATCCGCGGAGGTACCACGTCCAGTCAAGCCGCAAGCATCCGCGAACACGCAACGGCCCGCGCCAGTTGCCGGCAGGGATGCCGGCGCTACAATCTCAGACGCCAGATGCCGTCGTCGCCGAGGCGCGGCTGGCCTCGCCGCCTCAGCTCATCCGCTTCCAGACGGGCGCGGGGCGCTCGGCGGCCGCGTCGCCCAGCACGATGGGTTCGATGCCGGCGATCTCGCACGCCGTCACCAGCGCACCCACCCGGTCGCCCGGCACGCCCTGCACGTGATTGCACGGGAAGATGCTGAGGAACTCGTCGAACGAGCACTCCAGCTTCGCCCAGACGTGTGGCCAGGTCGGGTCGGTCTCGGCGGCCAGCTTGCGCGTCTCCTCGCGCGGCAGGTCCAGCGACTCTCCCCGAACGATGACCATGTAGGGCTTCTCGTCCCAGAGCCCGATCCGGGCGAACGTCATCTGCCCGGGGGCGGCGTCGAACTCGACCGACGCGCCGCCCGCCTTGAAGTAGAACTCCAGCGCCGGGTGCAGCGTGATCTTCTCGAAGTTCTCCGCCGCCTCGAAGCTCTGCGCGGAGTACCAGCTCGCGTGGTTGCCGCTGTTGCACCAGTCCCACATGTCGCGGTCCGGGTGGTAGAGGCGCACGTCCATGAACAGCGTGGGCAGCCCGCCGGTGACGTACTTCATGAGCTGCATCGTGACGGCCGCGTCCGAGTCGGCCTCGGTCGAGCAGACGACGGACTCCTTCGGCCCGTTCCAGTCGTAGGGATCGTTCATCAGCATTTCGGGCACGTCGCCCAGGCAGACGTGCTCGGTCAGCTCGCGCTGGCCCTTGAGGCCGCAGAAGTCGAACCCTTTGTCTTCGTTGACCAGGTTCAGGGCGCAGTAGAGGCGGAGCTGCGTCTTCAGCGTCTCGGGCGTCAGCATCTTGCCGTCGTACTTGATGCGGTCGCCCAGCATGCCCTCGAGCCAGGCGAGGCCCTTCTCGACCTCGGCCTCGTCCACCTCGTTCTCCATGACCTTGACCAGCCAGAGCTGGTCGATCTGGCGGGCGGTGACGCCCAGGCACTTCAGCATGGCGGTCAGGTGCCAGTAGCCGGTCTCCATGCCCATCGAGTGGCCGCCGTAGAGGCCGAAGACCTCGTTGCGGATGGTGGTGACGGCCTGGGCGGCGCGGAGCCAGTCGGCCACCTGGGTCTGGACCTCGTCCGAGCCCATGTCGCCGACGATGCGGTGGGTGCGCACGCCGGCCTGGCGCAGGGCGCCGTCGGTGGCCAGCAGGCCGACGTTGCCGGGGAACTTGCCGTTGTTATTCGACAGGCTCAGGATCGGCACGTCACGGCCGATGGTGTTGACGAGCGGCCAGGCCAGGAAGGGGAAGTTCCAGACGTTGTAGCACATGACGAGCGAGCGGCAGCCGGCGCGGCGCAGCTCCTCGCCGACCTGCTGGGCGACGCGGGTGCCGGTGACGATCTGGCTGGCGACGACGATCTCGGGCGCCGAGCCGTCGACGTTCTTGAGTTTCTTTCGGATGACGTCGGCCCACTGCTCGACGACGCGCATGTTTTCGGGGTTATTCTCGCGCCAGACATGCTCGCGTTCGTCGTTGAGCATGGCGATGCCGATGGGCGTGCACTTCATCGTGCGCCTCCTTGACGGGGTTGGTTGGTGGCCTATAGGACAAGCCTATATATGCCCGGTCGAGGCGCAAGGTGCAACTGCATTTCGCCCAGGCACCTACATATGTCTTGATTCGCTGCGGGCGGGCCGATAGCATGTTTCATGCCTCGCGTGTCGTAGCAACGCCTGGCTACATCAGCGCGGGGGCAAGGGGCGAGAGGGGAGACAGGCCGATGCCCAAGCCGACGCTCTTCATTAGCTACAGCCACCGGGACTCAGATTGGGTGCGCGGGTGGTTGCTTCCCAGGCTTGAAGCCAGCGGCGTACGCGTCATAATCGACTTGCATGACTTCGAGATCGGCGTGGCGAGCATCGTCAACATGGAGACGGCTGTTGAGCGCGCAGACCGGGTCCTCCTTGTGCTGACGCCGGACTGGGTCGAGAGCGAATGGTGCAACTTCGAGGCGATCATCACACAGACCGACGACCCCATCGGCCTGCGGCGGCGGGCGTTGCCGCTTTTGCTGCGGGAGTGCGATTTGCCCCCGCGCCTCCGCATCCTCCACTACGCGGATTTCCGGGACGAGGCCAACTGGGAATCCCAACTGGCGCGCCTTGTTGACCAGATCCACGCTGCTGCGCCGACCAAGCCCGTCTTGGAGCTGGTCGATTCCGGAACTGGCGAACGGCCGTCCGGTCCGGCGAAGGTGTTCACGGCCAAGCTGCCGGCGACGAGCCCGCTCGTGTTGGGGCGCACGAAAGAGCTTGCAATGCTCAGTCGCGCGTGGCGGGAGCAGGGCACGAACGTGCTGAGCCTTGTGGCCTTGGGCGGTGTGGGCAAGACGGCGCTCGTCATGCGCTGGCTTCAGCTCATGCGAAAGGGCCACTTCCGGGGCGCCCGCCGGGTCTACGGCTGGTCTTTCTACAGCCAGGGTGCCAGGGAGGGCGCACAGGTCTCGGGCGACCCGTTCATCGCCCACGCGCTCGAGTGGTTCGGCGACCCCGACGTGGCGCAGAGCAGCCGGTCGCCCTGGGAGAAGGGAGAGCGGCTGGCCGAGCTGGTCTGCCGGGAGCGGACGCTTCTGATCCTCGACGGCCTGGAACCTCTCCAATACCCGCCGGGGCCGCAGGGGGGACTGCTGAAGGACCCCGCCCTCTCTTGCCTGCTGCGGCAGTTTGCGATGCGAAACCCCGGGCTTTGCGTCGTTACCACGCGGCTGGCCGTCGGCGACCTGGCGGACTTCACACAGATGACTGTGTCGGAGAAGGAGCTGGTGGACCTTCCGCTCGAGGCCGCCGTCGCGCTGCTGCGGAAGCTGGGCTGTGACGGGACCCAGGCGGAGCTTGAGCAGACGTGCGGCGAGTTCGGGCGCCACGCCCTGGCGCTCACCCTCCTTGGCAGGTACCTGGCGGCCGTGCACGGAGGCGACGTGCGCAGACGGGACCTCGTGCCCGCGCTCACGCTCGAGCCGGAGCGCGGCGGGCACGCCCGGCGGGTGATGGAGTCCTACGAGCGGTGGCTCGGCGGCACGCCCCAGCTGGCGGTGCTACGCGTCATGGGCCTTTTCGACCGCCCGGCCGATCCGGGCGCCATGGAGGCCGCGCGGGCCGCTCCGCCCATCAAGGGGCTGACGGAGCCGCTTGCGGACATCGGAAAGGACCAGTGGGCGTTCGCTCTCAAGCACCTGCGCGAACTGCGGCTTCTGGCGCCGGAGGACGCAGCGGCGCCCGGAACGCTGGACTGCCACCCCCTGGTGCGGCAGCACTTCGCTGAGCGGCTGCGGGAAGATGCGCCTGCTGCCTGGCGGGAGGCACACGGCAGGCTGTACGAGCACTACTGCTCGGCGGCGAAGGAGTATCCCGACACGGTCGAAGAGATGGGGCCGCTGTACGCGGCGGTGGCTCACGGGTGCGCCGCCGGCCGGCATCAGGAGGCCCTGGACGAGGTCTACTGGCGCCGGATCCAGCGGGGAAACGAGTTCTTCAACAACAAGAAGCTCGGCGCCATCGGTGCGGGAATGGCCACGCTGTCCGGGTTCTTCGAAGAGGCTTGGCGGCCCGTCGGGTCACTCAGGACTGGGGGCCAGAGCTACGTGCTCAACGAGGCGGGGTTCGACCTCCGGGCGCTGGGGCGCCTGGCCGAGGCGCTGGAGCCGATGAAGGCCGGGCTGGACATGGACGTCGCAAGGCAGGACTGGCGGAATGCCGCCATAGTAGCTGGCAACCTGAGCGAGCTCTGCCTGACGATGGGCCGCGTCCCGGACGCGCTCGACTACGCCGAGCGGGGCGTCGAGCTGGCCGACCGGAGCGGCGCGGCGTCTGAGAAGCGTGACAACCGGGCGACGCTGGCGGACGCGCTGCACCAGGCGGGACGCCTGGAGGAGGCGGCGGACCTGTTCCGCAAGGCGGAGGCCATGCAGGCGGAGCAGCAACCCCCGTATCCCCTGCTCTACTCGCAGCGGGGCTATCATTACTGCGACCTGCTCCTCGCGAGGGGCGAGTACGAGGAGATGGTTCGCCGAACGGAGAAGCTCCTTGAGTGGCGGGTTGCGTCGGACTCGCTGCTCGACGTGGCATTGGAAGCGTTGGCAGGAGGCCGAGCCCACCTACTCCGGGCGGTGGCGGAGGGCGGCGAGTTCGACCTGGCCCGGCAGCACCTGGACGAGGCCGTCGCCGGCCTGCGGCGTGCGGGGCACAAGGACTACTTGGCCCTCGGCCTGCTCGCCCGAGCAGAGCTGTTCCGCCGCATGGGGGACTTCGTCAAGGCCCGGCGCGACCTCGACGAGGCGATGTCGGTCGCCACGCGCGGCGGCATGAGGCTTCACGAGGTCGACTGCCACCTCGAGTACGCCCGGCTCCTCCTCGCCATGGACGAGCCCGACGAGGCCCGCCAGCACTTCGTGAAGGCCCGCGACATGGTTGAAGAGATGGGCTACGCCCGCCGCCAGCCCGATATCGATGAGCTCGGCCGCGCCCTGGCGTCCGAGGGCGATTGACCGGCCCGCGCCCCCCCCCACGGCATTTGACTTTCGGACGCCCCTCGACGTGGCTCGGGACCGTGAGTCTATCGCAGGAACGCCGGTCGTCGCCGGTCTGCTAGCCGATCAGCGAGACCGACTCCATGAGCTTCTGCGCGCTGCCAGCCGGACCGGTAAGGTAGACGACGGCGGTCGAGATGGGAATCGGGCGCGCTGCAACGGGGCGGCCCACGATGTCCATGCATTCGGCGTCCTCGGGCACCGAGGCAGCGGCTCGCCCGTCGGCCGTCCAGAGCACGAGCACGGCGCGCTCGCCCGTCTCGAATCCCACGCAGTAGCCGTCACTGCCCATGCGTTTCTCGCCGCAGAACTCGGGCCGTGAACCCATCAGGTCCGCCAGGACTGCGAGGGCCGGGAACAACTTCGCCGGCGCCCCGCCATACTTGAAGAAACAGCAGCCGTTGTGGGGCACGTTTACCTCTCCGCCGACCCCGGCATGGAAGAAGAACTTCTCCGCGCCGCGTGCCATCATCACTACGAACAGACGGATCGTGTACTCGGCGCATTCCCGCTCGCCCGGCAGCATTCGGTCGCCCTGCCACCCGCCCCGCGCCTGCACGAGCGGACGAATGGGCGGATCGTCGTCCCCGTAATAGGACAGCTCCGTGATCCAAATGGGCTTCCGCCCGCCGTGCTCGTCCATGTGCCGCAGCATGGCGTCCGTCTGAGGGATGAAGTGCTCGGGGGTCAACTCGCCCCGCCCCGGGTACATGTGCAGCACGAACGCGTCCACGTAATCCATGCAGCCGGCGTCGATCACCTCCGTCGTGAGCTTGCGGGGAAGGCTCCCGATCCCGCCGATGACGGTGCAGTCGGGGTCCGCCCGGTGCATCGCGGCATAGGCGAGCTTCAGGAGTTCGACGTAGTCCATCGGTTCGTAGTCCCCGGTCCGTGCCGGCAGCGCGTAGTGAGTGTAGATCGGCTCGTTGAGGAACTCCCAGACCTGCACGCGGTCCTTGTAGTGGGACACGGCCTTCTCGACGAAATCCGCCAGCCTTGCCGGATCCTTCGGCGCCCAGGCCAGGTCCCGGGGAACACGACCCACGCCAGCAGCCTCCGCAGGAGCGGTCGTGTTCCACGTGGCCGACGGATAGGGAGGCAGCAGGGCCATCAGGTTCACGTCCTCGGCCACTATCCGGTCAACCTGCACGTCCCCGATCTCCCAGCGGTACTCGCCGGGAGAGGGCTCCAGGTCATGCCACTTGAGCGACCAGTCCCTGTACCACGTGACGCCGGCTTTCTTCGCCAGGTGAGTCAGGTAGGGGTCGGCGAATGCGTGGTTCACGCCGAGGATGGTGTCCTTCTCAGTCGGCGGGGGCACCACTGCCAGCCGAGTCCTCCCTTCGCCGGCCATGGTCGCCCCCTCGCACTGCGCCTGCACGCGGTAGAAGCCCTTCCAGTCTGCCGGCAGGGGGACGCTCCTCTCTGCCGAGGAGCGGGGCGCAACGTCCACGGAGACGGGCCCCAGTTCGACGCTCCTGTCGAAGAAGTCCGTCACCTGAAACGCGACTTGCGGCCGAGCCGCCGCATCCCCGTCGTTGTAGGCGCGCAGGGCGAGCGAGCTCTCCCCGCCCTCGACGAAGATGCCGGCTTGCGCGGAGGGCTCCAGGCCCACCTCTACGGGAGCGTACGGCTCGAACGACGTCGGCCGCTCCCCTTCCTCGAGCTGCACCGCGTCGATGTCAACGACTGCATCTATGTCCACGTGCACGTTGACCGCCCGCGTCAGGTCCGGCCCCACCGTGACGTAGAGGTACGGGTTCTCCGGCCTGAACGTGAACGAGTAGCGGCTCCACTCGGCCGACAGCGACACGCGCCGTCGAAGGTCTTCCACATTGGGCCGGGCGGCCTCGCGGAGGTCTTGGGTCCGGACCCCCAGGGCGGCCGTCACGCCTTCGGCGTTGGCCCTCATGTCGCAGGACAGCGTGTAAGCTCGCCCCGGCTCCACCGGTATCCAGCCCAGGCTCGCGGCAAGCACTGTCCGCAAGCGCACCGTCATCGGCTCGTAGTAACCCCAGTGCAGGACCAGGCCTTCCCCGGCGCCCATGGGCACGCGCAGGAAGTGACGGCCGTGCGTCGCGCCGGAGGACTCGACGCTGCCCGGCAGGCGGTCGAGGCTGCCCCACGAAATGGGTTCGCCCCACGCCGACCAGCCGATCCTGCCCAGCTCGAACGAGCCATTCGGCACGAGGTTCTTCCCTGGCCCGCGGGGGACCGTGTTGGTGACCACGACCTCGGCCGGGTCGAACTCCGTGACGCGAACGTCGGCCACGTAAAGGACGCCCAGCTCCCCGAACCGAAACTGGAGCCGCCCCTTCTCGGCAACCGGCCGGTCGGCCAGGAAGGGGATGCGCTGCTCCGTCCACGAATCAGTAACCCACAGGCAATGATCCAATCCGCACGGCTCCGACGTGTCGGTGTCAATCAGACGCACACAGGCAGTCTGCTGGCGGATGCCTTCCGCGCGGACCAGGCAGGTGAGCTCGTAATGCCGGCCCTGCTCGAGGCGCACCCCGCCCACCTGTTCGAGTATCGCCTGCCGAGACTGCATGGGCCCGTCGGCATGGCTGCACTCCAGCCTCGCACAAGACCGACCGTCCTCCTGAACGACGGTCAGTTCCAGGCTGACGTACTCCGGGTCTCCGGACGCCTCCCAGCCAACGGGTCTGCCGTCCTGCACCAGGGAGAAATCGCCATTCCTGACAAGATCGTCCATTGCAGATCCTCTCGATTCTCAAGAAACCCCTTGCCTGCTTGCAGCTTCCAGAGCCCCACGACTGCCCTCGAGGAAACGGTTCACACTCGGGCGGGCACGGGCGGCGGCTCGGAGCGTACCAGACGTCTCACCCTTGCGCAAGGCGCGCAGGGCGCAGGTTGGCCTCCGGTGCCTCGCTTCTCCCTGCTCCACGGACGGCTGCGGGCCCTCCCCACCGCGCGGGCCGGCGGGGCGCCGAGCGCTATGCCGACCGTGAGCCCCTGGCCCGTGCCGCCCCCATGTCTAAGAGTGTGTATGGAAATCCGGGTTAACGGGTCGTTAGTGTGGAGGCATGGC
>CAZSET010000025.1:0-10258 GCA_964605915.1 uncultured candidatus Brocadiaceae bacterium
GCATCACGGGCCGCGAGATGGAGCTGATCACGAACGACGGCTCGCCGCGGGGGCCGAAGCAGTTCGTCCTGTGGAATCCGCCCCCGATTGAGACGGCTGCTCGCGGCAAGCCTGACGAGTGGCGCATCGGCGGCGACCGGCGGAGCCCCATCTGGGAGGCCGTGCACCTGATGACGTCGCTGGTCAAGGAGGGCGTCCAGACGATCGCCTTCGTCCGGACCCGGCTGGCGGCGGAACTGATCTTCAAGAACTGCCGGGACCTGCTCCGCCCCGTCTCGCGACGCCTGGCTGAGTCGGTCCACGCCTATCGGGGCGGCTACCTGCCCGAGGAGCGGCGCAAGATCGAGAAGCGGCTGGTCGACAAAGAGATTCTGGGCGTTTCGAGCACGAACGCACTCGAACTGGGCATCGACATCGGCACGCTGGACGCGTGCATCCTCGTCGGCTATCCGGGCACGGTCGCCAGCCTCTGGCAGCAGGCCGGTCGAGCCGGCAGGGGCCAGGAGGAGTCCGTAGTGTTCCTTATCGGCCAGAACTCGCCGATGGACCAGTACCTCATGGTGCACAGCGACTACATCTTCGGCCAGAGCCCGGAGCAGGCCGTCGTCGATCCCGACAACCCGCACGTCGCCGTCGGCCACGTCAAGTGCGCTGTGCACGAGCTGCCTCTCGCTGACGACGAGGTCGACATCTTCGGCCCGTACGCGGACGTCATCCTTGAGCTGCTCGAGGACGCCGAGTTCGTCCGCCACATCGAGGACCGCTGGTATTGGGCGCATTCCGAGTACCCCGCGGCCGAGGTCAACCTGCGCAACATCGCCGGTCCCGTCTACACCATCCAGGACGAGGCTGAGGGGGAGCGGGTCATCGGCACCATGGACGAGATAAGCGCGCTCTCGCAACTGCATGACCACGCCGTCTACCTGCACGGGGCGGACACCTATTTCGTCACCGACCTGGACCTGGAACAGAAGACTGCGCACGTGGAGCGGCGGGACCTGGACTACTACACGCAGTCCGTCCAGACGTCCCAGATTCGCATAGACGAGACCGAGGAGCAGGAGGAGTGGCAGGGGGCACTTGTGGGTTTCGGTGACGTGACGGTGACCACGTCCATCCCGATGTTCAAGAAGATCCGGTTCCACTCGCGGGACAGCCTGGGCTTCGAGAAGCTGGAGCTGCCGCCGCAGGAACTCGAGACCGTCGCGATGTGGTTCAGCCCGCCCGAGTCCGTGATGCGGCAGATGGCCGAGCGGAAGATGGTCGTCAGCGAGGGCCTGATCGGCATCGCGAACGTGCTCGTCGAGGTCGCCCCTTTTTTCGTCATGTGCGATACGCAGGACGTGGGGACCGTCGTCAATTCAAGCTGCCTGGGGCGCGAGGCCCTGTTCCTGCACGACCGCTACCCCGGGGGGATGGGCTACGCGCGCAGATGTCTGGGCTGCATCGACGAGCTGATGCGGACCGTCCACACCGTTATCCGCGAGTGCGGCTGCGAGGACGGCTGCCCGTCCTGCGTGGGTTCCGCTGTGCCGGCCTTCGCGATGACAGACCTGGACAGCAGCGTGCGGGGCCGGATCCCGGACAAGGGCGCCGCCCTATTCCTGCTCGACGCCTTCCTGGGCAAGGAGTCGTCTACTCCGCCTCGTTAGACAGGGCCGTCAGGAAGCCCATGACGGATCCGGCAAGGCTCTCCAGATCGTAGCCACCCTCCTGCACGACCAGGCTCGGCTTCCTCAGCCCGGCGACCAGCCGGCCCATCGCCTCGAACGTGCCGGGCTTGAGCGCGAAAGGTCCCACGCGATCTCCTGTCGCGCCGTCCGTCCCCAGAGAGACAACCAGGAATGCGGGTTCGAATCGCTCGATGGCGGCCAGCGCCAGTTCCACCGCGTCGAGGTAGGCGGCATCGCGCACGTCTCGAGGCAGCGGCAGGTTCAGGTTGAAGCCGCTTCCCGGACCGGCGCCCGTCTCTTCGGCATAGCCCCAAAAGTAAGGGTACGTCGCGTTCGGATCGGCGTGGATCGACACGTAGAAAACCTGGTCCGACTCGTAGAAGATGTCCTGCGTGCCGTTGCCGTGGTGGGCGTCAAGGTCCAGGATCGCGACTCTGGCGGGGCTTCCCCTACCGGCGCGCAGGCGCTCGGCGGCCAGCGCTGCGTTGTTGAGGTAGCAGTAGCCGCCGCAGTAGTCGCGCCCGGCGTGATGGCCCGGCGGCCTGCACAGCGCGTAGGCGCAGCATTCGCCCGAAAGAAGGATGTCCGCGCCCGTCAAGGCACATGCCGCCGACGCCATCGCGGCCTCGAACGTGTCCCGCCCGATGGGCGTCTCGGTGTCGAGGCAGTACCAGCCGGCCAGGCGCGGCACGTCGAGCGGCATCCGAGTGGGCTCGCGGACGGGGAAGACTCCGGGGATTACGTCTGCGGCGACTGTGCTGATCCCGGCCCACGCCTCATAGGCGCCGGCCAGGTAGTCCAGGTAATCGTCCGCGTGCACTGCGCAAACATCCTCGCGCGTGCAGGAGTGGGGTGCCACGACCTCGAAGCCTGCCCCCTGCGCCGCCTCCAGGATCGCTGCCGTCCGCTCCGGGACGTCGGGATGGCGCCGCCGTCTTCCGCCGGCGAACTGGTACCGCGGCGTGTGCAGATCCTGCTTGTCGCTGTAGATCGCCTTCAACGTCGCCCTCCCGGCGGACGTGCGACGTCATACTACCACTTCGGCCTGGCGTAGCCCTTTCCCGCCACCAGCTTGCGCGCCGTGCGGCGGACGTCCGCGTTGGGGTCATAGAGCGCGAGTTCGAAGGTGGACCGATGCCTTTCGGGATCCAGCCGCGAAAGCATGCGAGCCGTGCGGACCCGCACGCAAGGCTCGGGATCCCTCAGGCCGCGTTTGAGCCACCGCAAGGCGGATCGCCCCCCGTGACGTGCGAGCGCTGCCAGAGCGGCTGCCCGGATGCGCTTGTCTTCGGAGGAGGCATGTGGCTCGATGACGTCGGCATCTCCGTCCTCACACTGCGCCATCGTCTGGAGCGCCTTCAGCCGCACGGACCTGGCCTCGTCCTCAAGGAGCATCACGCACCAGTCGAAGAGGTCCGGATCGGCCATGTCGGCGAGTATGGACAGCCCGCGAACGCGGCGGTTCGGCCGGTCATCATCCAGACACTCGAGGGCCATCTCCACGGCGTCCTCTTCCGGCGGAGGAGCCTCAACCTTGAGGGCGATCGTCGTGACTTTGCGGCGGACCTTAAGGCGCTCGCGGTCCACCTCAACGCCATCGAAGAACTCCGGTAGCCAGCGTTGCGCCATCTCCAGCAGTTCCGCCGGCGCGACGTTGCTGCCCGGCTGCGAAGCCATGCGATGCGCCATCCAGGACGACAGGCGCTCTATGCCCGGATGTCGCCGGCTGGCTCCCTTGTACGACTTCAGCCCTAGAATGCGGTTCACCCAGGACGCCAGTTCGTCCGGGGACGCGGGGATGTCGTACCCCGGGAACGAGCGCAACACCGATACGGGCACGTGACCGTTGACGGCGACGACGCCGCCCCGGTGGACCAGGCGCCTTGTGCCCAGACGCTGGCGCAGCAGGGCCAGGTCGACTTCGCAGACGAGCACCGCCGGGCGGTCGTGCCGACGACGCGCCTGGGTCTTGGCCCGCCCCTGGGCGTACCCCCTTCGTTCGGCGAACCAGACGCGCCGCGACGGCTTCCTCGGCTGGAATCCCTCGGCGGCGATCTGCTTGGCCCGCCGCGCCGTCGTGCCATGGTACAGGATCACGGTGCCGTACCTCCCTCGGTTGCGGGGATTCACGAACAGAGGCGGTACGTGATGGGCGGCTTGACCTTATCGAAGCGTTCCCTTCCCTCAGGGCTGAGACAGCGGAATGCCTGCGGCGAAAGCGTCAGACCCCGGCGGCCCAGGCGTGCCGCGATGTTCACGGCCTTACCGACGACGTCGAAGCGCTCCAGGCCGGGCGGTCCGAAGCTGCCGGTCAGCACGGGTCCGACGTGCACGTTCGTGTTCAGGTACACGTCGATGCCGTGCTCGCGCGCGCATTCTCGCGCGCGGCGCGCCAGCTCGGCGACGGCGAAGATGGAGTCTTCGGCCCGATCAACCGGAAAGACGGCCAGCCCCGCGTCGCCCATGAACTTGACGATCCGGCCCCCGGCTTCGCCGACGTGCTCGGCGGCAAGCCCGTAGAACTCCTGAAGGAACGCGGCGATCCGAAGGTCTTCGTGCGATGACGACCATTCGGCCATTCGGGACAGATCGAAGAACGCAATCCCGAGCGTCTCCGTGCGGCAGTCCGACGGCAGTAGGCCCTGAGCGGATGACTCAGCGCACATGGCGGGTACCTCGCTAGTAGAGCATATAACGTTGGCCCTCCGGGGCAAAGCCCCGCAGTCCAACTGGCGACATTATACGCAAGCGCGAGGCGAAAAGGAAGGGGTAGAATGCCCGGCCCCAGCGGAATGCAGCCCCGTGCCCGGCGCCGATCAGGGCCTTTCCACGCTCATGCGCGCGCACAGTCGGTGCTCGGCGCCCGGGTGCACGGTCACGGCGTCGTGCCGCGTGTTGGCAGTCTCGATGCAAACCATGTGCGGGTACCCGTCGTCGGGGAAGTCCCCGAGGCGTCCGACCTTGTCGATCCACGGATTCCAGACCACGGTCGAGCGACTGCCGGCCTTCGCCACGTGGATGCGGCGGCCCACCCCGGGGTCGTGGATCGTGCAGGTCTCCGTCGTGTCGAGATAGACGCGGTCCACCTCGCGGTCGATCGTGACCGGTCCGCTCTGGAGTCGGCGCTCGGGGGTCCCCTCGACGTAGTAACGCCCCTCCAGGCCGTTGATCGTTACCTGCGTCACGTCGCTCACACGAAAGTAGGAGTGGAGGGCGGCCGTGCAAGTCCAGGGCGCATCCCCGGTGTTACGGGCGATGAGTTCCACGCGCAGCTCCGGGCCGACGGTGACCACGTTCTCGAGTTCGAACGCATGGGGCCAGAGGCCCCGGCTCTCGTCACTATCCCGTAGGCCCAGGCGCACCTGGGTGGCGCCTCCCTCAACGAGCCGGCTGTCGATTATGGACCAGAGCGAGGTCCGGGCGAAGCCGTGGAATGGCTTTTCCGGGTCGTCCGGGTGGGCGGCGAACCAGGGCCAGCAGACGGGGATGCCCCCGCGAATCGGCGTGCCGACCGCGAAACGGCTCTGCCGGCTGAGCCAGAGCACCGGCTCCTGGCCGCTCGGCTGGAACGAGAGCACGTGGCCTCCCAGCAGCGCGACGGCGGCCGTGCCGTGCTCGTTGGCCACGTCCGCCACGGCCAGACCCCCGGGCCCTATGCGGAACGAGACGTGGCCGGGTATGGCGAACTGCCGGTTCAGGGCATCGAGGTCGCTACGCTCCGTGGGCTTCTTCTCCTGTGGCGAGTTCATGAGCGGTCACCTCATGCGCCTGCCCTTGGAGCTACGCACCGTCTGAGGAAACGAGGAAGTGCAGAACGGCGCCCATGACTTCCACGGTGAACGCCATCTCCTCCGGGCTCAGCACGTCCAGCGTGTCCTGCGGCGTGTGGATGGGCAGGCGGGTGTAATCGTTCACAAACCAGACTGCCGGCGCCCCCGTGAGGTCGAACGGCGTGTGCGGCGTATCCGTCTCGGGCCGCACGTTCACGTTGTACCGCGGGAACCGCTTGAGGACGCCCAAGACGCCCTCCCGCCGCGAGGGCTCGAAGCCCATCACGCTCACCCTTGGCGGCACGGCGACGGTCCCCACGCAGTCCGGCTCGATGACCGCGAGCATCCGGGACGTCTCGGCGGGATGGCGCCGCACGTACTCGACCGCGCCCAGGCACCCGCCACTACGGCGTCCGTACTCTTCCGCCCCATAGGCGATGAAGTGAACTCCAGGCCCGGCCGGCCGGGCACTTGCGAACATCTCGCATGCTTCCAGAACGGCCGCCGTGCCCGAGGCGTTGTCCGAGGCGCCGGGGGAGTCCGCCGCCGAGTCATAGTGAGCGGCAACGGCAACGTGCCCGTCCTGCTCCCCGGGGAATCGCGCGATGACGTTGTGCCCGGTCGAATCGTAGCGGCGCGCGCGAATGCGCAAGCGCAGCCGCCGGCCTTCGCTCTCCAGGAGCTTACGGCCCACTGAACTCGCAACTGCCGCCGCCGGGGCGCGCAAGAACGGGTCGCGCACAAGTTTCGAGGACACGGCCTCATGCGGGTCGACCACCACGAGTGCGGCGGGGCGGCGCTCTTCGGCGGCGAGCAGCAGAGCGTTGCGATCTGCGGTGAGGCTCGAAGCGATCTCGCCGTGGAGCACCAGCACTTTGCCCTCCAGGTCCGGGGCGAGCTGCACTTCGTCCCGGGCGCTTATGCCCACAAGCTCTGCCTCGACGTCGCACGGCTCCGTGAAGGTCTGTGCAAGGGCGGGCAATGCCTCAGGGCCGGCGGCGCCAAGCAGCGCGAGCTCCGTGGACTCGTGCTCCCAGGCGGGGCACGGGTAATCCTGCACCTCGACTTCTGCCCCGCACCGCCGGAAGTGCTCCGCGATGTACTCTACCGCGCGCTCGTCGCCCGGCGTCCCGCTCAGGCGGGGGCCGATCTCCTGGCACAGGACGCGCACGTGACTCCACAGGCGGTCCTGATTCACCACAAAGCCGTCCTTCCCGGTCTCTGACATGGTCGATGCTCCTTCCAAGGCATGACTGGGCTGGGCCTTTGCTAGACCTGTCCCAGTTCGCGCACGAGTTCGCAGTACAGCCTCACGCGTTCCACCGAGGTGCCGGGCGTTACGGGGCTTCCTATGCTCATGACGAAGCGGCCGCCATTCAGCGGAGCGGCCGCCAACTGTCTCTTCACCTCGTCCTTCAACCGTTCGTCCGTGCCTTTCTCCAGGACGTCAATCGCGTTCAGGTTGCCGAAGAGGGTGCGCCGCCCGTTTAGCTTCCTGGCCACGTCGACGACGTCCACTTTGAAGCCCTTCTTGTCGTCCTCGAAAGCCAGGGCGTCGGCTGGCAGGGAGAATATCAGGTCCCACTTGCCGGCCGGGTCCCCGTTGAAGTAGTAGATGCTCTTCATGTTGACCCTTCGGATTTCGGCCAGCAGCTCTTCCAGGAAGGGCACGCCCAGCCGGGCGTAATCATCGGGGCCGATCATGTCCGCGAGGGCGTCGACCACCCAGATGCCCTCTGCACCCAACAGCGCGGCCCTCCGAACGGTGGTCTTCGCCTGCTCCAGGTACCGCCGGCAGGCATGGCGAACAAGATCGGGCTCGGCCCTGAGGTTTAGCATCATCTGCTCGAATCCCCATAGATCGGCACATCCCAGCAGCGGCGAAGAAGTCCGATGGTTGGGGAAGAGCGTCTCGCCGAACGCCTCGAGCAGGGCCCGGGCAAGGGCGTCCCTCCCTTCGGCACGCACGTACGTGAAGTCGTCCTCATCGGATATGGGCACGAGCGCGTCTATTGCCTCGGGTGTCTGCGGCGGCGCACTCGGGGCCTTGTATCCCTGCTCGGGCCAGTCGCCGACCGGCGGCCGCTCAATCTTCTTCCTGCTGCCGCTCTCCTCGCCGGTCAGGAAGACGCCTCCGGCTGTTTCCACGACACGCTGCTTCTGCCTGCTCGCTGCGGGCGGGCAGAACGGAAGCCGGAACCAGTCCTCTCCTGTGTTTGCTATGGCCTCACAGTGCCACAGCATCTGCTTCTCGACGTCGACCTCTTGCGCGTACCACCAGGGGAACCGAGTAAGGCTCTCCCAATGGTCCCGCTGGAAGATGTCTTCATAGCAGGAGAGCACGGCGGGGACTTCGGGCGTGCCGTTCTCAGAGAATGCCGCCTTCATTCTACCTCTGCCGGTCATGCCTGGTCCCTTGCACTTCTGGTGGCGGACTCCCGGCGTCTGGCTGGCAGTTCCAGCACCACGGTCCTCGGCTTCGCCCGGGCGCGTCACGTTGGCCGCGTGATCTCTCGTTCCTTGTCCGCCGCCCGTTTTCGCGCAAGCCAGAAGCCCCGGAGTATACCACGGCCTTGCAGAGCCGCAAGGGCGGCGGTCCCAATCAGATGTCGGCATTCAAGGCAAAAAAAACCCGCGGGGAAGCCACAGGGGCCTCCCCACGGGCAATCCGTTCAAGGCTTCAGGTCAACGCGCTGAGGGGTTGATGCGGATTGCTTTCCCCTTCACGTGGACCGTCTTCGACTTGTAGACGATGTAGCTCGTCTGCTCGATGTTGAACCTCGGCGCAAACAGCGCATCCGCCCCGGCCACCGCCTCGATGGCGTTGTAGACCGCGGCGTCCTTCACCGGCGTGGGCGGGAAAGCGGGCATCGTCGCACCGAAAGCGATGGTGCCGCACTTGCTCTCGCAGCCGATCGGGATGAACCCGAACAGAATGCCCCCGGAGGATTCGCCCTGGGTGTCGCCCAACACGTCATAGGTGGCGGTGGTGCTCATCTCACCAAGGGGAAACCCGACGCCCGGAGCTACCTTTGCGCTGCTCATGCAGCCTGTGAAAACGCTCAGGGAAGCCACAAGAGCTGAAAGAACCATCAGCCTTCTCAACATGTTCTAGACCTCCTAACGCTCACTCAAAGATGGATTCACTTGTCTTCTCTGGCCCTGAAAGTCTCGGCCCAAGTGCCCGGATCCTATGTTCCCGGATCGAGCGCCTACCGCGGGCAGGCGGCGAGCGGATTGGGCAAAACAGCGCTCTGCCCCCACCTTCGCTCCCTTTTGGCGGGGATCGCACCGAACGGGCCCGCCTCGTGGATCTTGTCATGGTCAGAACCATGCCCAAAGTCAAGCCAGCCGCGAGAACGCACACCCACCTCGCCTGCTCGGGCAAAGACCGGCCCCAAGCCCCAGCGCTCCCCTGGCGGCTCTTGCCTGCTAAGTCTAACGGAAAGCTGACGGTTTGGCAACACCCATTTCGTACCCCGGCCAGAAGAGCCCGGGCATGAGGCCTTGCAGACGGCCGCCCGGACAGGTAGATTGAGGGTGCGTCGCCTGCGGCATCCCGTCAAGGGAGGAGGATTCGCGACGAGAGTGCGCCTGCGGGCAGGCCCGTGAGTGGGCGAACCATGAGGTGGCTGTTCGACATCGTGGTGGTCGGGGCCGGCCCCGCGGGATCGGTGGCCGCACGCGAAGCCGCCCGTTGGGGACGCGGCTCCGTCTTGCTGGTCGACCGGTCGGAGTTCCCCAGACCCAAGACCTGCGCTGGGGGCTTGTCGGCCAGAAGCTGCCGGCTTCTGAAGGAACTCAGACTGTGGAAGCGCGTGAGGCCTGACGGCTACCCGATCAGGAGCGTGCGGGTGGTGCTTCCCCGTGGCGGCGCCTTGCTCGTGCCGGCGGCCGGGGCGGCTCTGGTCGTGGACCGCGAGCGCTTCGACCATACGCTGGTAAGGGCGGCGATCCAAGACGGCGTCGAGTTCCGACCCCGGACGAAGGTGGACCGCCTGTTATGGGCGGACGGGCACGCAGTGGGCGTTGGGGCCGGAGCCCTTCGCATTCGCGCCCGATGGACGATCATCGCGACCGGCGCGGACAACATGCTCCAGAAGGCGGCGAGAACGGAGCGCCTGACCCACACTTGCGTGGCGCGCTTCGAAGGCGTGTCGACGGCTCCCAACGTCTGCGAGTTCGTCTACGACTCGGAGCTTTTCCCGTATTACGGCTGGCTGTTCCCGGAATCGGACACGCGGGCGAACGTCGGCATATGCGCGGAAGCAGCACGCCTGAGGGGCCGCTCCATTCGGGACGTCTTCGCCCACTTCCTCGATCGTTACTATGCCGCGAGCCTGAAACGGGCGAAGCAGATCGGCAGGCTCAGGGGGGCCGCAATCGCCACCGGGGGCCGGTTGACTCACTCGGCTCCGCCGGGCGTCCTGTTGGCGGGCGAGGCGGACCGTCTGGCCAACGTTGCCACGGGGGAGGGCATCTCCTACGCCATGGAGAGCGGCCGCCTGGCTGCGCGAGCCATAAGGAGCGCGGACGAATCGGGGCTTGGTCCCGCCCAGACCGGGCGCCTCTACGCCGCCTCGCTGCGGCGCGTCCTGGCTCTCAGGTTTCGGGCGGCCTGGCTCTACCGGAAGATCGGGGTGAGCTTGCTGAGTGCTGCTTCCGCCTTGCCGTGCAGGGGCACGCTCGCCCGCCTGGTGGGCCGAGCCCTGTCCCTCATCTGAGGTCCGACAGCCCCAGTGCAGCCATGCGTCGAGGGCAGCGCTCAGTAGCGGCCGTAGGTCCGTGCCGTCTCGACCATCGCGCGGATGTTCT
>CAZSET010000025.1:10268-19983 GCA_964605915.1 uncultured candidatus Brocadiaceae bacterium
CGGCTGTTGGGCCGAGCCCTGCCCCTCATCTGAGATGAAGCCGCCGCAGCGCGGCCATGCCTTCGAGGCGCGCGCTCAGTAGCGGCCGTAGGTCCGTGCCGTCTCGACCATCGCGCGGATGTTCTCGTCGGGCGTGTCTCGGCCGCACTGGTCCCCCGTGGACAGCATGAACCCGCCGCCTTCTCCTGCGTCGTCGATGGCCTTTCTCGACGCTGCCGCGACGTCCGAAGCGGACCCTCGCAGCATCACACCGGTCGTGTGCAGGTTGCCCTTCAGGACGATCTTGTCGCCGTAGAGGCGCTTGATCTCCGCCAGGTCGCAGTCTCCCATCGGCGGGGGCTCCAGCGGGTCGATGACCGTCAGGTCCGTCTCTTCGGCGAACACCTTCACGAGTTCCCGTTCGGGGCCGCAGCTATGGACGTGGGTGAAGAAGCCGGCCTCCGTCACCAGCTCGATGCCTCGCTTGACCGCCGGGAACGCGAGCTGGCGGAAGATATCGAGCGTCTGGAAGACAAGTGTGCCGGAGCCACCGAGCGAGAAGTAGTCCGGCTTGACGTCCATCGCCATCAGGCCGTGGAAGCGCCGCTCGGTCGCCTCGACCCGCTCGGCGGCCCACTGCTCGTGCTTGTCGGGATTGTCATAGTAGCGGAAGATTTCGTCGGGGTTGTGCAGGGCCAAGCTGCCGGCCAGCGTGAGTCCGACGAGGCCCTGATCGCCCAGCGCCTCCTTGATGAGCCGCAACGCTTCCTCGCCCGTGTCCGGAGGCCGCGCGCCCTCCACGGGCTCATACCGTTTCGGAACCGGCGGCAGGCCGATCTTTCCGGGATCCACGTTCCGCGTGGGCGTGTCCGCCACGTAGTAGACATCAACCGTCGGGCGCCAGATACGCTTGCCGTCCTCCATGCGCGAAAGCTGCGTGATGATGCGTTCCTCGCTCCTGAAGACTATGAAGCGCTCCCACTCAGGCTGGGTGCCAGGCGGCGGGGGGAACATGTCGATGTAGTAGGCGTCCAGCATGGAGTCTATGTCGAAGTACCGGGCGCAGTCGACGTAGGCCTTCCAGAGAGGCGGATCGTTGTAGAGGTAGATGTCCCAGAAGGGCTTGCCGGTCAGGCGGGCGGGGATCATGTTCGAGAAATCCGGAGAGACCGGCACACAATCCGGTATCTCTCGCGACAGGACCTTCCGCAGTCGTTCGCACGGTTTCATGGAGTCTTGCTTCACCTCATTCTTCGCGGATCCAAACCAGCATCTCGCCCGGTCGGCGGTTCGCCCAGGCGTAGTAAGGAACGGCCGTGACCGGCACCGGCTCCGTCGCGAGTCCCTCGCGGGAGTAAAGCGGCCTGCCCCGACCTCGACGGCGCCGCCGCGCCCGGCCACTCAGAATGGTGACGCCGCCGAGCAAGTTTGCCTCGTGCGCAGCGCGCAACGGCGCGTCCGGAGTCAGCACGACGTCATTCAGGTCGCCGCCGTTGTCCGCCTCCTCCAGGCAGTAGAGGACCGGTCCGCGCTGGAGTGCGACGCGTCCCGCGCAAGAGCGGACTTTCGGATGGGCGTAGACCCGCTCGACGGGCATGGCTAGGTCCAGTGCGAGCGTGTCGTCGGGATGCCAGAGCCGCCTGACTCTAGCGTAACCGCTGGCCACGACGGGTTCCAGGGGAACCGCCTCGCCGTTGATCGCGAGCCGCGCATTGCGGCACCAGGCCGGGGTGCGCACGGCCAGCGTGAACTTCGCGGCGCGCTCCGGGTTCACGCCGATTCGAATCTTCCCCTGCCACGGGTAGTCCGTGGCCTGGCTGATCGTGACCGTCTGATCGCGGACGTATGCCTCGGCCGCCCCTTCGGCGAACAGATGCACGTGGACGGCATCACGCCCCTCGGACCAGACGTACTGTGGCAGAGAGGCGATCAACCGGGCGATGTTCGGGGGGCAGCACGCACATCCGAACCAGTCGGCCCGTTGCGTCAGGACGTGCGGTTGCCCGAACCGTGCGGACTGCGGGTGAAGCGCCAGCGGGTTCGTGTAGAAGAAGCGCTTCCCGTCCAGCGACACGCCGCTCAGTACGCCGTTGTAAAGCGCACGCTCCATGATGTCGGCGTACCGGCCGTCCGCGGTAAGCTGGAGCATGCGGTGGGCCCAGAGCACCAGGCCGATGGCAGCGCACGTCTCGGCGTAAGCCGCCTCGTTGGGCAGATCATAGTCGCAGGTGAACCGCTCGCCGTGGGAGGAAGATCCCACTCCGCCGGTTACGTACATGCGCCGCTCGCTTACGTTGCGCCAGAGCCGCTTGCACGCGGCGAGGAGCATCCGATCCCCCGTCTCGGCGGCGAGGTCCGCCATGGCGCAGTACAGATACATCGCACGGACGGCATGGCCCTCGGCCGTCTTCTGCTCGCGAACGGGCAGGTGCGCCTGGCAGTAGTCGTAAGTGCCTGCTCGGTAAGCTTGTGGGTCTTCGCCCCGCGCCTTCGTTTCGCGGTCGAAGTAGTGGGGCCGGCGCCCGCGCTCGTTCACGAAATACTCGCTGAGGCGCAGGTACCGCTCCTCGCCGGTGGAGCGATACAGCTTCACCAGGGCCAGTTCGATCTCCTCGTGGCCGGGGTAGCCGCGCAGCTCCCCCTTGCCGCGCCCGAAGACGCAGCCGATGTAGTCCGCGTATCGGCGCGCCGCGTCCAGGAGCGTCGGCTTCCGCGTGGCCAGATGGTGCGCCACGGCGGCCTCGATGATGTGGCCGGCGCAGTAGAGCTCGTGCGCGTCGCGCAGGTTCGTCCACCGTCTCTCGGGCTCGACGACCGTGAAGTGCGTGTTCAGGTACCCATCGGGCTGCTGGGCGTCGGCGATCAGGCCCGCCACGTGGTCCACGCGTCGCCGCAGTCCGGCCTCGGGGTGCGCCATCAGGCTGTAGGCTGCCGCCTCGACCCACTTCGCGACGTCCGAGTCCCAGAACACGTGCGGCTTGTCGGGCATGCCCGGCCGCCAGCGCAGCTTGAAGGCGTCGATGCGGCCTGTCTCTTTCAGATGCTCGTACACGCCCGGGATGGTTGCAGTGCGGTTGACCTGCATCCGTTCGCCCCAGAATCCACCCGTTATGCGGGCTCTGGGCAGAGGCACCGGCTGGAGCTTGCGCGGAGAACGGGATGTCACGTTCGGCCTCCCGAAACGGCTCACAGGGCCAGTGTATATACTGCCCCGCCGCGCCATCGGCAAGGGCATTGTGCTTGCGGCCGATTGCAGCGGGAGCTTTCCCTCGCTACAATCTGCGTCTTTCGTCTGGAGACACTTTGCCGGAGGCCTGACGTGCACAAGACATACCGCACCGCCGACTGGGACGGTTATCGGATGGACTATCGCGAGCCGAACCGGGTTCTGGAGCCGCTGGAGGAGGAGGTCGCCGTTGTCGACGGCGCCCTGCAGGCGCTTCAGGAGGCCGGCGTGCTGCCGCGCACGGACTACGACCATGCAAAGATGCTGGCCCATCGCCGGGCGGTGGCTGAGCTGTTCGACATCCCCTGGACGGCCATCACGCCGCGCATGCAGAGGCTCCTGTACGCCATCAACGCCATCGCCCGGCCGCGCAACATGATCGCGGCCGGCGTCTTCTGCGGCAACACGTTCATCTCCAACGCGGGCGCGGCCGTCGGGCCGGGCGCCTGCTATGCGGCGGAGCAGTCGATCGGCGTGGAGATCGTGCCCGAAGAGGCGGCACGCGCCGAGCGCAACGTCCGGCGCATCGACGCAACGGGCGTCGCCCGCGTAGTGGCTGCGGACGCCGTGGACTTCGTCGCGGGCTTCGCGGACCCGATCGACTTGCTCTACCTGGACGCCAATGGGGCAAGGGGGCGGGGCAAGAGCATCTACCTGGACATCCTGGAGGAGGCGTACGAGCAAATGCCCTCGGGCGGGCTCGTCCTCGCGCATAACAGCGCCAACCTGGCCCACCAGCTCGCGCACTACCTGGACTACGTCCGCGACCCGGCCCATTTCCGTGCGAGCGTGAACGTTATCTTCGACGTGGAGGGACTGGAGGTCTCCGCGAAGTAGTAGGGCTCCACCTTCCAGATCGCCCGTCCAGGTCAGACTCGTGCTCGTCGTCGTTCGAAACCGCGGCGAAGCCGCTGACAAGGGAGACGAGAACGAATGGGCCGCCGACCCCGTACTTCAGTCGTGAGGGCTCGCCTTTTGGAACGAAGCCGGCAAGGATGCCGGCGCTACGAGCACAGTAAATCTGTCCGCAGCCCGTAGCGCCGCCTTCCAGGCGGCTTGTTTGCCTTCGACGTCGAGATTGCCGGTCCACCCGGTGCTCGTCCTCGTCGTCGTCCCAAACCGTGGCCAGCCCGCAGACAAGGGGGACGAGAACGAATGGGGCGGCGCCCCCGTACTTCCATCGCGAAGGCCCAGTAGGTGTCGGTTGGCGGGAGCCCCTGGAACTTGCGGGCTTCTGGCAGCCAAGCTCGGCGCTTAGACCAGGTCGCACGCCGCCGGCGGCATCCAGTGCGCGTCCTTGTCCTTCCACTTCACGTTGCAGCCGATCGGGTTGCTCAGAGGGACGCCCACCTGCCGCCCGGCGAGCACGGCGTCGAGCGCGTCGCGCAGCTCGTTCGTCGTGGCCTGACGGGCATCGCGCGGATTGTCGTCCATGCGGCCGGTGTAGCGGAGTTCGCGGTCTCGGTCGAACACGTAGAAGTGCGGCGTCCGCAGCGCGCCGTAGGCGAGGGCCACCTCCTGCGACTCGTCGCGCAGATAGGGGAACTCGAAACCCTTCTCCGCCGCGCGCTTCTTCATGTGCTCGAAGCTGTCGGTCGGGTGGCCCACGGTCTCGTTCGAGTTGATGGCCACCATCGCCACGCCCTTGGGGGTGTAGTCCTCGTAAAGGGCCTTCATGCGGTCTTCCGAGCCGACCACGTAGGGGCAATGATTGCAAGTGAAGAAGACGACGAGCACGTCTGCGTCCGCGAAGTCGTCGAGCGAGTAGTTCTCTCCATCCACGCCCGGCAGGTTGAAGTCGGGCGGGTTGGCGCCGAGCTCAAGCGTGAAAGCCATACTGCTTCCTCCGTCGTTGCAGGCAATCGGAACGGTCCTTGCGCAGCCGTTCCCGTCGAGTATACGGGACGAGGAGCGCTGAGACAAGAACGCAAGGCTGGCGGGCAGCGTCTGACACGGGTTCACATGTTCGGCTCCCTGACGACCGCAGCCTAGCCGCGTGCAATGCCACCGAACACAATGAAGGCCATGCTTAGAGGTAAGAACCAGAGCAAGAACTGGAGCAACCACATTGCCCTTTCAACGTCCAAATCCACGGCCTTTTCCGGCCACCGCGGAAAGGGGACGTGCTCTGCGTATCGATAGCACAACCAGAAGAACCCCGAGAAAGGAAGTCCGACCGCAGCGTAGGTGTACCTACAAAAGACAGCCGCCGTTTCGGCGAAAGCTTGGAGTGGGCCCCGGGGGACGAGCGACACCGCCCACACAACCGCGGCAGACTGAACCGCCAGCACCGCAAAAAAACTCGAGCGAGCGAAGTGCCCCTATGCTGGAGTTCAACGGATCCGGCTGGGCGGAACGCCAGTAGCGTCTGAACGTCGCGATCTCAAAGAGTGCAATTGCCCCCCAACACACCACCAGAACCACATACCAGGCAACTTCGGTGACTTCCATGGACGTAACCTCCTTCCTCTGCCAGCAGGACAACCAGAGCCAGACAGAGCCCCACAGGTATTGCCTTCATCGCGCCCCGCCTTTCCCTCCGCGCCCAAAGCCGTCCCCGCAGCTTGCGCGGCCAAAGGCAAGTGCGGGCACGGAACCACACGGATACGGCCCAACGGCAATGAGCCACTGATCTACACAGATCAACACTGATGCGGACCCCGGGCTCGCCGGTGGAAGTAATGAGTCCGTCATCTGCGCGAATCAGTGAGAATCAGTGAGGATCAGTGGCCAAGGCCGTACGTTGGCCGCTGCCCTCAACAACCGCCGCCGAACCACTGATCTACACAGATCAGCACTGATCCAGACCCCGGCCTCGCCGGTGGAAGTAATGAGTCCGTCATCTGCGCCAATCAGTCGAGATCAGCGGCCTCCATCGGCTCAGCAGGACAGGAGCTACTGCTCCACTCCCGCCTCTCCAGCAGCCAGCCTACTCCTGGCTGCCATCCGCCTGCAACTCGCTGCCGGGCAGGCCACCTTCCTGCCGCAGCATGTCCGCGACGTCCTTCCGACCGAAACGGGATGCCATATCGAGTGGTGTCCTGCCTTCAGCGTCCTTCACGTTGATCTCCGCCCCGTGATCCAGAAGCGCTTGCGCAAGGGCGGGCGGCGCGAAAGCCGCCGCCAGGTGGAGCGGCGCGGTGCCGTGCGGGAGGCAGGCGTTGGGGTCCGCTCCGCCCGCCAGCAGCAGCTCCGCAATCTTCGGCTTGCACGCCCAAATGCTCTCAGCCAGCGGGGTCCAGCCCCAATGGCTCCGCGCGTTCGCGTCTGCCCCGTGGGCCAGCAGGAGCTTGACGAACCTGTTCTTCCCCTTAACGGCCGCCAACTGAAGGGGCGTGTAGCCGTATCTGGCCTTTAGCTGCGGGTCAGCGCCTTTGCTAAGGAGAAGCTCCGCCAGGTCATAGTGCCCATAGTGGACGGCCCAGTACAAGGCAGTGCGCCCGCGAAAGCCCCTTGCGTTCACTATGGCTGGCCTGGTGGCCAACAGCGATGCCACGGCGTCCCAATGCTGGACGTGGATGGCGCCAGAGAGCAGATCGGCGTCCCGCCAGAACAGCCTCCGGTGCTTCTGCACGATGACAATCACCACGAGCACGGCGGCGCATAGGGCGGCGGCGATTTCAATCCGCGCGATCAGTTTCCTGACACGTGACATGGGAACCAAGGCCTCGCCATGCTCACGGCGTCCGGCTTCCCCAGCCCTTCAGAGCTGCATATCTAACAGGAGTATACCGCGCGCGGATGGCGACTGCAAGCCATAAAGCAAGTGCATACGCCAACTGCGGCTACGCGACGACATGAGATCCCTCCGCGCTCCACAGCGCGTTCGGGATGACAAGTGGTGGGGACAGCGCGTTCGGGATGACAGGTGGTGGGCACGGCGTGTTCGGGATGACAGGTGGGGGCGGCGCGTTCGGGATGACAAGTGGTGGGGACAGCGCGTTCGGGATGACAGTGGAACCACAGTTGCCAGTGGACAGTTGCCGGCAACGCCGCCCGACGGTTGGTGGCATCTTCGCTTGGCTGAGCACCTGACGTCCCGGGGCTATTCGGCCTGTGTGACGCGGAAGGCGTTCAGTTTCATACCTGTTGCCACGAGGAGGAGTGGGGCGCCCTTGTCTTCGGGCGATGCCCACGCGACCTCCGCTTGCGCGCTCTGACCTCCAGTGCTGGCAATCAGCTTGCCCGCCTTGGCATCGACCACGTGGACGTCTCCGTTCCGCATACCGACGGCCAGCCACGGTCTGGTCGGGGCCAGGCTGGCGGAAGCGGCGGACGCGACACCGCCAGCAGGCAATCGCAACGACCAATTCGTCCTCCCGTCACCGGAAAGCGCCGCCACGACCGCCTCTCGCTGCGTCGATGCGACATCCAGCGGTGATCCGGCAACGAAGATCGTCGCCGCGTTGTCCTCCTTTGAGATTCTCCCAACGCGAACCATGAAGGCGTAGCATCCCGCGGAAAGGTCCACGCGCTCCTTCCCGTCGCTTCCGAAGACGTGGACGCCTCCCGCGGCCGACGTGGTGACGACCTGTGAGGTCTCCTCGCCCCACACGTTTCCGGCGCAAACGTGCCACACATTGCCAATGGCGGTCGACTTCCACTGAAGCTGGCCCTCGCCGTTGAGAACGTGCAGGCCGGTGCCCCCGTTGTAGCCGACGATCACCTCGTCGGTCCCGTCGCCGTCCAGGTCGGCAGCCCAAACGTCGTCGATGCCCGTGGCCTCGGGATAGCTCCACAGCTCCTTGCCGTCGGAGTCGAGTGCGCGGAGGTCCCCCGCCCAAACGTCGAAGGTGAGCAGCGCCGGCTTTTCGTGACGCCGGAAACGGGCCAGCCGAAGCAGCCTGCTCCCGCCCGGAGCGACGCTGATCTCGCGCAGCACCTTGCCCGCCGAGTCCAACTCGACACATCCTCCGAAAAGGCTGAGTGCGTAGATCGTCCCTTTGCGCTCGTTGCCTGCAACGCCGCTCCACATGCCTTGTACGGACCATGCCGGCTCCAGGCCGTCGGCGGCCACGGCCGTTTCCTCGGCCTCGCTCGCTTGGACGAGAAGGGCAACGGACCCGAATGCCAGCAGACAAACCGACCAGAACGCGCGTTGCAGAGACACGACGTTCCCCCCTCACCCAATAACCCCTTGGCACATTATTGGCGACAACGGCGCCCATGCCCGCGGGTGCCTATGTTGGCACCCCTTGTAGAAGCATGGGCCGCCGCACAGCACTCTACACTGACTCAAGAGCGCCCACGCAGGTAGTCCGCATATCTCCCAGAAGTATACCGCGCGCAGACGGCGTCTGCAAGCCATAAAGCGGCTGCTTACGGCGACTGCGGCTGCGCGACGACGCGAGATCCCTCCGCGCTCAAAGGCGCGTTCGGGATGACAGGTGGGGGCGGCGCGTTCGGGATGACAGGTGGGGGGGACCGCGCGTTCGGAACGACGCCCGACCAGCACTGCGGAGCGCACGGTGGCCAGCGACAACGAGGACGAGCACGGGGACGAGCAAAGGCGCCGAATGACGATTAACTGATAACGAATAACGGCTAGAGCAGGAGTAAGAGTAAGAGCATGAGAACGGGCAGGAGCGCGCTCACTGACCAGCCACAACGAGGAGGCGCACGGCGACGACCAAAGGCGCCGAATGACGATTAACTGATAACGAATAACGGCTAGAGCAGGAGTAGGAGTAGGAGCAAGAGAAAGAGCGCGGTCAGTGCATTTCCGCGTCGCAGGTGCCGAGGCCGGGGCGGTAGAAGCTGAACCGCACGTTCGGGTGCACCGACAGAAGCGACATCGGCACGGCCGAGTCCGCGATCCTCTTCGAGATCATGAGCGTCGTCAGCCGCATCCCGAACGGGTTGTCGTGCGCGCCCGCCTGCCAGATGGACACGCGCCCGGCCTTGAGCGTCTCGACGGGGCCGACGCTGAGGGCCTGCGTGGGAACGTCCGACACCTTGCCGCCGCCGGAGGTGCGGGCGTTCTGGATGATGGTCATGGGATGCAGGTCGACCACCCGGGCGCCGAGCTTCATGTACTCTTCGGCGGGAGGCGGCTCGTCCACGTGGGCCCCGGCGCGCCTGAGCGGATCGTTGAACGCCCAGTGCTTGACCTCGCCCTGTCCGCCCTGCATGACGACGCAGCGCGCTTCGTCGTAGCTCGCGCTGTAGGCGGCCAGGCTGTCCGCCTTGGGGAAATGCAGGTTACCTTCGGGCATGGCCAGCTCCGGGCGTATTCGGTTGAAGCACAGCTCCCTGTCGGCGCGCTCGAAGGACAAGGGGTGGTCGGCCGGCACCTCGCGCCCGTTGATGAACCATTCGTCCATGCCCCAGAAGTGCGCGTGGCGCAAGTCCAGCCCCAACGCGTTGACGAGCTGAGCGACCAGGGGCAACTGCTCGGTCGGCCCGATGGGGCCGCATATGCCGGCGGGCTCGTCCTCGGTGGCCTGCGACCATGCCTCGACGTACTCCAGGGCCTCGGCCAGGTAGAAGCTCTCGAGCGTGTCGTAGAAG
>CAZSET010000025.1:19993-24858 GCA_964605915.1 uncultured candidatus Brocadiaceae bacterium
CGCTGGTCGGCGGCGCTTCACGCCGGGGGGCTCGTGAGGCGGGCGGCGGCGCCCAGGATCTCCCGGTCAAGCGTGGTGTAATCCCACCAATCGGGCGCGACGACGCTGATCGGTCGGCTCATGGTTACGTCCTCGTTGATTCCGTGAAGGCTGATGCGATTTCACGCCAGCAGGCGCCCGACCCCTTCCTTGAAGGCGTGGAAGGAGGGCTTCGGGTTGCCATCCAGGTCCACCAGGCCCCATGCCGTCTCGGCGGGGCAGTCAGGCGCGCCGCACTGCCAGCACTTCTCCTGGTTCTCCCAGCGGTAGAAGAAGACGCCCAGGAGCGCCGAGCGCTGCGAACGGAAGGCGTCGAATGCGGCGGCCACGAACTCCGCCTGCCCTTCGGGCGTGTGGCCGGAGCCCCACGTGTGGTACCAGGTCTTCATGTCGCAGACGGATAGGCCGGACCGTTTCTGCTCGTCGGTGGCGGCGCCGCCGGCGGAGGAGAAGCCCCACTCGTTCACGAGCACGGGCGTGCCGGTCAGCTCATGGAGCTCGGCCACGCGTTCGGTCCAGTTCGCAGGACCGCCGGCCTGCCACGTGCCGAAGTAGCCGTCCACGCCGCAGTAGTCCAGGAGGGCGTCTTCGCGCTGGAAGAGGCGGTCGAAGAAGTAGTAGGCCCTCTCGCTGCCGGCGGGATTATGGCCGACGACGAGTGCCGGATCGGTCTTCTTGAAGCCCCGCGCGCCGCGCTCGATTAGATCACACGCCTGCTCGGCCGTCAGCGGACCGGCGAACTGCTCGATATCCAGCTCGTTGGCGATCTGCCAGGCGGAGACGATGCCGCGCAGGTCGCGGGCCAGCCACTCGCACACGGCCTGATAGTTCCGGAGGAACTGGTCGCTCCCGAGGGGCCCAAACCACTCGGGCATGTGCGTGTGCCACGTGAGCTGAAGGTCGCCCTTCGAGTCCGGCTCGCGCAAGCCGATGCCGGGGCCGGGGCTTACGCCCATGAGTCTCAGTCCCTGCGCCGCAAACGCTTCGGCCTGGCGCTTGCGCTCGCGGTACTGCTCCGTCAGCTCCCCGCCGACCGCGTCTGCGAAGGGCACGCCGAAACCGTGTCGGACCCATCCGATGCCGGCCTCGCGCAGGAGTTCCGGATTCGCCGTCGCATACGCGCTCGTGCCTATCATCAAGTCGGCCATGCTCGCCTCCGATCGGACTCACGCTGCTTGTACCGGACAGTGCTCTGCGCCCCGAGCAGGTCCCATGGTACGCACTGGGGGCGCGGAGTCAAGCACAGTCGCCGGTTGACGCCCGTCGCGCCAGCGCGCACAATACCGCGCTACTGCATAAGTTCCGGCACGTCATCCAATTGCTCCTTTGGAGTTGCCATGAAACCGGATCAGAAGCGCAAGGCCGTCAAGGCTGCGGTGCAACGCGAGGCCGGCGAGGCGAAACGCCTTGCCGGTCGCATCTGGGAGCTTGCGGAGCCTCCGCTGAAGGAGGAAGAATCGTCCCGTCTGCTTGCCGACTATCTGGCAAGCCGCGGCTTCAAGGTCGACTGGCCGATTAGCTGCATGCCCACGGCGTTCAGGGCGACGTACGGCAAGGGACGGCCCGTGATCGGATTCCTGGGGGAGTACGACGCGCTGCCCGACTGCGGGCTCAAGAAGGGGACCTACGGCCACGCCTGCGGGCACAACCTTCTGGGTGTCAGCTCGGCGGCCGGGGCAGTCGCGACTGCCCATCTGATGGAGGAGGGCGACGTGTCGGGCCGGCTGGGATACTGGGGATGCCCGGCCGAGGAGGCCCTCGTGGGCAAGGTCTACATGGCACGGGACGGCGCGTTCAGAGGGCTGGACGCGTGCCTGACGTGGCACCCGGGCAATGAGACGCGCGCGAAGGCGGCCGGTGGGTCCGCGCTGGATTCGTTGGTATTCGATTTCCAGGGCCGCACGGCGCACGGGGCCTCCGCCGAAGAAGGGCGCAGCGCGCTCGACGCCGCCGTGCTGATGGACGTCGCCGTCAACTATCTGCGTGAGCACGTGCCGGACAACGTCCGCATCCACTGCGTTATCCGCGACGGCGGCAACGTGCCCAACGTGGTGCCGGCGCATGCTCGCATCTGGTATTTCGTCCGCGCCAAGGACAGGGCTCAGGTCGAGGAGATCACAAAGCGCCTCACCCTATGTGCGAAGGGCGCGGCAACCGCCACTGAGACGGAGTTCAAGGTCAAGAAGCTGACGGGCGTCTACAGCAGGCTCCGCAACGAAGCCATGGCCGAGTTGGTGCGCGATAACCTGGTGTTGGTGGGCGCGCCGCGAGCGAATGCAAAGGACTGCGAAAGGGTGAAGGAGCTGGGGAAGGAGCCGGACTTCGCGCGGGGCGTGAATGAGGAGATATCCTCGCAAGCAGGCAAAGCGACGAGCGACGAGGACAACGTGTCCTGGTTGGCCCCTCTGGGATGCTTTGGCGTGGCCTGCGTGCCGAAAGGCATCCGCGGGCATCACCGCGAGTACACGGCTCAGAGCAACCTGCCCTTCGCGCACAGGGGGATGCTGTACGCCGCGCAGGCCTTTGCAGGAATCGCCTGGGACCTGCTGACGGACGCCCAGGTTCTCCGGCGCATCCGTAGCGAGTTCAAGAAGGCGACGAAGGGCTTCGAGTACGATCCGTTGATCCCCAAGAGGCAGCGGCCGCCCATCGGCGGCGTGTGACAACGAGGACGCAGCAGCCGACAGGCACTCTCGGGCCAGCATGTCGTGCGGTGTCGGGTGGTTGCCTCGCCGCCCAGTCACTTACTCCGCCGGCCAGGGACGGATCACGGCTTTGATTGCCTCGCCGGACCGCACACTCTCGATGGCTTCGTTGGCCCCATCGAGGTCGAAGTCGTGCGTGATCAGCTTCTCCCAACGGAAGCGGTCGTTGTAGCGCTCCTGGAGCAGGACGGCGCGGTGCAGGTGCGAGTAGTCGATGCCCCAGACGCCGCGGATGTCGACGTGTTTCTTATTGATCTGGACGTGGGGGTTGAGCTCGACGGGTCCGTGGTCGGTGTACTGGCCCACCACAGTGTAAGTCCCGTTGTCCCGTAGCAGGTCGAGGCCTTCAGGTATCGCCAGCGGGTCGCCGGTGGCTTCGATGGCGACGTCCACGCCCCGCCCGTCGGTCGCGTTCAGGACAGCGGCCCGGCGCTCAGCGACCGTGGTCGCATCCAGGTCCAGGCATAGGTCCGCGCCCATCGCCCGGGCCGCTTCCAGGCGTCCTCGGGGAGCACCGATCGCAATGATCCTGTACGGCCCGCGCAGACGGCTCAGGGCAATGGCGCTCAGGCCTACCGGCCCGGTGCCCTGCACCAGGACGGTCTGGCCCAGCAGGACGTCCGACCTCTCCACCGCATGAAGCGCGGTCGGCAGCCCGCAGCCGCCGCCTATGACCGTGCGGGGGGCGAGGAATTCCGGAAGCCGAATGATGCGCACTCCGGGCTTCAGGTAGACGTACTCGCTCCAGCCGCCGAGCAGGCCATCATCCGCGCCGTAGGTGATGCCGTAGACCTTGCGTTCGGGGCATCGCGTGCTCGCCTTCGCGACCAGGCAGAACCAGCACCTGCCACACGTCGCGTGCACGTCGAGGAACGTGACCACGTCGCCGGGATTCAGGGGCCGTCCCTGCACGTCGCGCACGTCACCGCGGACCTCTTCGAGGATGCCGACGGTCGAGTGGCCGGGGATCAACGGGTAGGGGGTCTCGGCCAGCAGTCCCTGCTGCAGGTGGAGATCGGTGCCGCACACCTCGCTGAAGAGCGTGCGCAGCAGGGCGGCGCCGTCCTCAAGATCCGGCCGGGGATACTCCCTGACTTCCACAGGCCGCTTCGGTGCAGGTATCGTGGCTGCGCGAACCAACGTGCGACTCCTCTCCGGGAAAGCTCAGCCCAGCGCCACGTCAAGCGTCATCATGACGGCGAAACCGACGATCACACCGCCGGTTGCCAGGTCGACGTTGCCGTTGCGCTGCGATTCGGGTATCAACTCTTCGGCCACGACGAAGACCATGGCACCGGCGGCGAAGGCCAGCGCATAGGGCAGCAGCGCTTGCACGGTCAGGACCAGGAGCGCGCCCAGCACGCCCGCGACCGGTTCAACGAAACCGGATAACTGCCCGTACCAGAAGCTGCGCAGCCGGCTCATGCCCTCCCGCCGCAGAGGCAGGGCGACCGCGGTTCCCTCTGGGAAGTTCTGCAATCCGATGCCGATTGCAAGCGCGATGGCGGCGCCGATCTGTGCCTGCTGCGCCGCTCCGGCCAGGTGCGCCGTAGCGCCGAACGCCACGCCGACGGCAAGGCCTTCCGGGATGTTGTGCAGCGTAATGGCCAGCACCAGCAACGTGCTGCGCTGCCAGGCGGTCTTGACTCCTTCCGCCTCGCGCAGCCCCGGATGGAGGTGCGGCAGGAAGCGGTCAATGACGCGAAGGCACCCGGCCCCCAACAGGAAGCCGGTCAGAACGGGGATCCATTTGTACGTCTCGCCGTAGGTCTCCGAGGCCGCCGCCATGTCGATGGCCGGCGCCAGCAGGCTCCAGAAACTGGCGGCGATCATCACCCCGGCTGCCATCCCGAGGGAGGCGTCGAGGTACTTCTGCGAGAACCTCTTGGTGAAGACGACCAGGCCGGCCCCCAGGGCAGTCACCAGCCACGTGCCTACCGTGGCCATCAATGCCTGGACAATCGGGTTCAGACTGCTGAACCACTGCATCCCTACTTGCCTCCGCGCCTTCGGACTTGGGCATCGAGGCGGGCAATGATGTCGGGGTCGTCCAGGATCCCCTGGGCAATGCCCACGCAGTCGGCACCGGCGCTGAGCAGGCCCACGACGTGCGTTCGCGTG
>CAZSET010000026.1:0-24650 GCA_964605915.1 uncultured candidatus Brocadiaceae bacterium
AACTATCGCGCCGGCCGCGCCAAGCTCGCGCGCGAAGCCATCGTCTGCCAGGACGCGCTCGAACTGAACCCGATCTTCGGCTGCCCGTTCCGGTGCGCCTACTGCGGTTTCGGCCGTGTGGTCCGCGTGATGCTCGATGTCGAGCGCTTCATGGATCACCTGCCGGGCCTGTTCGAGCAGTACCCCGACCAGCAGCTCTACAAGTTCTCGAACATGACGGACCTGCCGCCTTTCGAGCCCCAATACGACGCCGTCCTACCCATGGTGCGACTCTTTGCGCGGGAGGAGTCCGGGTACCTGATGCTGTTCACGAAGAGCAAGGACATCGACTTCCTGCTGGACGCGGAGCACGGCGGCCACACCATCGTCAGTTGGAGCCTGTCCGGCCGGACCGTGAGCCGAGACGTGGATAGGGGCACGGCCACGATGGAGGAGCGCATCGAGGCCATGCGGCGCTGCCAGGAGGCCGGCTACCACGTGCGCGCGCGGATCAGCCCGGTCGTGCCCGTCGTGGACTGGCGGGACGAGTACCGCGAGATGTTCGAATGCCTCTTCGCGCAGGTCCGCCCCGACGTCGTGACGCTGGAGATGCTCGGGTGGTTCGACTTCGAGGACCTGCCCCAGATCATTCCGCAGGAGGTGCTGGACCCGGAATGCTATCGCGCGGCCGAGGGGGCCGCGGACGACATGCGGGGCAAGCGCAAGAGCCCATTCCCGTTCGAGGTCCGACGCCAGGTCTACGAGTTCTGCATCGAGCAGGTCGAGAAGCTGGGCGGGCGTGCGCGCACAAGCATATGCCACGGCACGCCCCGCATGTGGGGGGAGCTGGGCCCGCGGCTCGGCATGACGCCCGAGAACTTCGTCTGCAACTGCGGCCCGACCAGCACCGAGCTCAACCCGCTGATGACGGCAGGGCCCGCCCGAGCCCGTACCGCCGGAGGAGACGATGCTTCAGTTCGATAAGACCTACGACGTCCTGGTGGCGGGGGCCGGCGTGGCCGGTGTCGCCGCCGCAGTGGCAGCCGGGCGATCCGGTCAGCGCACTGCCCTGGTCGAGAAGACGATCCTGGTCGGCGGGCTGGCCACGGCCGGCCTGATCTACGCCTACACCCCGCTCTGCGACGGGCGCGGCCACCAGGTGACCTACGGCATCTCGGAAGAGCTCCTGCACCTGGCGGTCAAGCACGGACCGGGCGGCGTGCCGCCCGACTGGCAGGCCGCCGGCGGCTCGCGCTATAGCACCGTGTTCTCCCCTGCCACGTTCGTGCTGGCCATGGACGAAATGCTGCTCGACGCCGGCGTCGAGGTCTGGCTGGACACGCTGGTCTGCCTTCCCGTCATGGGGGGGGATCGGGTGGCGGGAGTCGAGGTCGAGAATAAGAGCGGCCGGGGCGTCCTGCGCGCGCGCTGCGTGGTGGACGCGACGGGCGACGCGGACGTGGCCTTTCGCGCCGGAGCCCCGTGCGAAGAGGCCGACAACTGGCTTTCCCTCTGGGGACTGGAAGCGTCGCTCGAAGCGGCGCAGAAAGCCGCCGAACAGGGCAACGGCGACCCGCTCCTGCGCTGCGTTCACGTCGGCGGCAGCAACACGGGCGCGGGCCATCCGCCGGGAATGAGGAAGTTCTCGGGCACCGACGGCAGGGACGTCACCGAGTTCGTCCTGGAAGGACGCCGGCTCCTGCGAGAGCACTACGAGGCGAAGCAGCGCGAAGGCGTCAGCCGCCACGATCTGTTCCCCCTCGCTCTGCCGGCGATGGCGCCGTTCCGTACGACGCGCCGCATCGTCGGCCGGGCCACACTGGCCGACGGCATGGCGGGGCGGCACTTCGACGATTCGGTCGGCCTTGTCGCAGACTGGTGCAGGCGTGGCGAGGTGTGGGAGATCCCGTACGGCACGCTCGTCCCGCAGGAGGTGACGGGCCTGCTGGCTGCAGGGCGCTGCATCTCGTCGGCCGGCTACGCGTGGGAAGTGACGCGCGTGATCCACGCGGCCGCGCACATCGGCGAGATAGCCGGCGTTGCGGCGGCCCTATCGGTGCAGCTCGGCACCGCGCCGGATACATTGGACGTGGCCGACGTCCGCAAGGAGCTCGAAAGCCGCGGCGTCACCTTCGACGTGCGTGACGTGCCCGGCGCGGGTGGGTAGCGATTTCGGACTGGCCTGAGGGGTCGCTCTTGTTTGGGGAATGGTACGGTAAAGCCCTGTCATCCTGAGGAGGGCGCAACCTGGCGGAAGGCAAGAGATCTCAGGCGCGGCGCGTACCACCTTCTGTCATCCCGAGGAGGGCGCAGCGTGGCAGCCGAGGACGGAGGCTAGGCGTGGCGTGCCGCTTGCTGTCATCCCGAGGAGGGCGCAGCTTGGCGGCCGACGAGGGATCTCCGGGTCGGGAGGGCGGCCGCGGTCGGACCGGCGAGATTCCCGCCCGTTGGCGGGTAAACCTCGTTCGGCCTGCGCCGAACTCGGAATGACATCAGGTGGCCGGCCCTCGCAATGACATGAGGTGGTGGGACTCGGAATGGCAGAGCGCGCGCGGACGACGGGCCGTCCGCCGCCGCGCGTGACCAGGCGGAGACGCTGGGGAGAGCCGCAGCATCAGGAGGGAACACAGTGAGTGACAAACAAGTGAAGATCGCCCTGATCGGGGCCGGCAGCGGGAGCTTCGGCCCGGGGACCGTCCGCGACGTTCTGCTCAGCGAGCCGCTGCGCGAATGCAAGCTCGAACTGGCCCTCATGGACATCGTTCGGGAACACCTGGACGACTCCGCCGCCTACGCGCGCTGGGCCAAGGAGCAGCTCGACCACGACGCGTCCATCACCGCCACCACTGACCTGCGGGAGGCGCTGGACGGCGCCGACTTTGCCGTCGCCGCCATCGAGGTGGACCGCTACCTTTACTGGTCGCAGGACTTCCACGTCCCGCGCAAGCACGGCTTCCGCCAGGTTTTCGGCGAGAACGGCGGGCCGGGCGGCATCTTCCACGCGCTGCGCAACATGGGGCCGATGGTCGAGATCGCGCGCACCATGGAGGAACTCTGCCCGCAGGCGGCGCTCCTGAACTTCACCAACCCCGAGCACAAGCTCTGCGAGGCCGTCACGCGCCTGACTTCCATCCGGGCCGTCGGGCTCTGCCACGGCTACTTCATGGGCCTGCACCAGATCGCCGGGCTGCTCGAGATGGACGCGGGCGACCTGGACTGTGTCGCCTGCGGCATCAACCATTTCACCTGGTTCCAGCAGGTGCAGGACAGGCGGACGGGTGAGGACCTCTACCCGCGCCTGCGCGAGGCCGAGCGCGAGGGCGACTGGCTGGCCGACTGGCACGAGATGGCGCTGGCCCGCGTCCTGTTCCGGCGGTTCGGGCTCTGGCCGTCCCCCGCGCCGAACCACTACGGCGAGTACATCCGCTGGGCCGACGAGTTCGTCGCGAGCGAGCTCCAGTACTTCTACGATCCGGCCGACGGCCATCCCTGGGAGACGGGCGAGATCCCCGAGTTCGTCTACTCGCTTACGGGCAACCCGCACCAGCGGCCGTGGCGGCCTGAGAAGGGCGGGGGAGGCGATCCGAAAGAAGCGCCGCTCAGACCGTCCAGCGAACTGGCCGTCCCCATCATGGAGAGCCTGGCGTGCGGCGCGCGTCACGACCTGCCGGCCGTTAACGTGCCGAACCGGGGCGCGATCCCCAACCTGCCGGACGACATGGTGGTGGAAGTGCCGGCGGTTGCGGACGGGGACGGCCTGCGCGCGTGCCAGTGCGAGCCGCTGCCGGAGGCCATCGCCGCGCTGCTGCGCATCCAGGGCAGCATCCACGAGCTGATCGTGGAGGCTTTTGCCCAGCGCTCGAAGGCCAAGCTGATCCAGGCGGTGCTTCTCGACCCGACCGTGGACGGCTACCGGCGCGCCGTCGAGATGGTGGACGAGATGCTGCGCCTTCAATCCGCCATCCTCCCGGCGCTGGAGTGATAGGTTGGCGCGCCGGCCAACGACGTTTCTACGAGATGCACAGGATGTGCAGGATAACGGCGGGGTCCGGGATAAACGGATCTGCAGTTGGCTGAAGTAAGTCTGCGGCCGCTGGGTTACTCCGTCGCCGTGTTGTCATCCTGTTCTATCCTGTGTATCTTGTGAACATTGTCGTTAGCCTTTGCTGTAGGTGCGGCGGCGGATAATGGATCGGGATGACGACGGTTTCGTGTGCCCCCATTGCGGCGAGGAGGTGGCCGCCGGGGCGAAGGCCTGCCCGCACTGCGGCTCAGACGAGCGCACCGGCTGGTCCGACGATGCCGACAAGTGGGCGGCCGACATCCCGGCCGGCTACTCCGAAGACGACGACTTCGACTACGAGGAGTTCATTCGCCGGGAGTTCCCGGACCGGGAGGGCCCGGCTCGTTGGCTGCGTCGCCTGCTGCTTGTCGCTCTCGTCGCCGTCCTCGTTCTCGTCCTCGTCCTCGCCCTCGCGGGCCGCTGAGGCCCTTCACTTGTTTTGCTCGCGGACAGGGGGCAGAATGTCCGCACGGTCACGGGACGTCGGACCGCCGAGGGCGCGGAGCCCGCAGAGACGCTTTGCCCGGGTGCCGGCACCGCATGGCCGTTCACGGTTGCTGGTGCTCCGTTCTCTGCGCTCATTGCGCTCTCTGCGGTGAGGAAATGCCTCTGAGGATCGGAAGATGAAAGACAAGCTGCTTGACCTGTGCCAGAAGCTGCCGGCGGACTACGCCGAGGTGCGGATTCAGGAGTCGGTCTCCACGAACGTCGCCTACGCCGGCAAGGAACTCGAAGACATCGGCGAGCGCACCGGCCGCGGCGGCTGCGTGCGCGTGCTCAAGGACGGCGGCTGGGGCTTCGCCACCTTCAACGACATCGACCGCCTGGAGAAGTACGCCGGCATGGCCGTCACGCAGGCCGAGCTGGTGGGCGGCACGAAGTTCGACATTGCCCGGGTCGGCCCGTTCCAGGAGGTCTACAGGACTCACGTGGAGTCCGATCCGGCGGACGTCTCGCTGGCCGACAAGCAGCAGATGTGCCATCGCTACAACCAGATCGTCCTGGGCAACGACCGCATCCAGAGCAGCCTCGTCGTATACCGAGACGGTCGCAGCAAGATCTGCTTTGCCAACTCGGACGGCAGCTACGTCGAGCAGGAGTACGTCTTCTGCGGCGCCCTGGTCGGGGCGATCGCCGTTGACGGGGCCAACATCCAGCGCGCCTTTGAATCGGTGGGCGACCTGCGCGGCTTCAGCCAGGTCACCGCCCTGGACGAGGACTGCGAGAAGGCCGTCAAGCGCGCCATCGACTCGCTGGACGCCACGCCGGTCGAGGCCGGCACCTACACCGTCATCGTGGACCCGAAGCTCTGCGGCGTGTTCGTGCACGAGGCGTTCGGGCACCTGAGCGAGTCGGACTTCCTGTACGAGAACCCGCGGCTGCGGGACATGATGCAACTCGGGCGGCGCTTCGGGGAAGATTTTCTGAACATCACCGACGACGGCTCGCTGGAGGGCGAGGCGGGCTTCATCGCGTTCGACAGCGAGGGCGTGCCCAGCTCGCGGACGCCGCTGATAAAGGACGGCGTGCTGACGGAGCGACTGCACAACCGTGAGACCGCCGCCAAGATGGGCGAACGTCCCACGGGGAACGGCCGGGCCATCTCATACGGCCATCCGCCCATCGTCCGCATGACCAACACGTTCATGGAGCCGGGCGAGACGCCGTTCGAGGAGATGCTGGCCGAGACCGAGGACGGCATCTACGCCATCGGCATGCTGGGCGGCCAGACGAACATGGAGATGTTCACCTTCAGCTCCGAGGACGCTTACAGGATCCGCAAGGGCAAGATCGCCGAGAAGATCCGCGACGTGGTGCTGACCGGCAACGTGTTCCAGACGCTGGCCAACATCGACCGTGTGGGCAGCGACTTTAAGATGCACGGCGGGCTGGGCGGCTGCGGCAAGGGCGGCCAGAGTCCCCTGCGCGTGGGCGACGGCGGCCCGCACTGCCGCATCCGGAACGTCGTCATCGGCGGCCGGTGACGTGCGCCGTCCGATTCGGGAAGCGACCACGACGACACGACGAGCACAACGCAAACGGGGGGGAACGCGGACATGATGCCCTGGAGAATGCTGACTGCAGTTCTGGTGCTGGTCTGTGCAGGGCTGCCTGTCTATGCACAGGACGCCGCTGCCGCAGACGTGGCCGACGTCCCGGCCGCAGACCTGCGGGCGGCCGGCAACAAGCAGATGCGCTACTTCCTGATCGGACATGAGGAGGGGTCAGAGGCGCCCGAGGACGGCTGGGCCCTATTGGTGGTGCTGCCGGGCGGCGACGGCGGTGCCGACTTTCATCCCTTCGTGAAGCGCATTCACAAACACGCCCTGACCGAGGACTGGCTGGTGGCGCAACTGGTGGCCGTCAAGTGGACCCCCGAGCAGCAGATCGTCTGGCCGACGCGTGATAATCCTGTTGCCGAGCAGGAGTTCACTTCTGAGGAATTCGTCGCTGCTGTCGTGGAGGACGTGGCCGGCCGCTGCAAGCTGGATGACCGGCGGACCTTCCTGCTGGCGTGGTCTTCCGGCGGGCCGGCTGCGTACGCCGTCTCACTGCAGAAGAAGAGACCGGTCACTGGCTCCTTCATCGCCATGTCGGTCTTCAAGCCAACGCTGCTGCCGTCTCTGGAAGCTGCGAAGGGACACGCTTACTTCCTCTACCACTCGCCTGACGACAATGTCTGCCCCTTCAGGATCGCAAAGTCGGCCGAGTTGCTTCTGCGGATGAACAAGGCCGAGGTTGAACTGGCCACTTACGAGGGCGGTCATGGCTGGCATGGCGACGTCTACGGTTCCATTCGGAAGGGCATCGAGTGGCTGGACGCCGCTGTTGAGAGGGCCGATGAGCTGCCGGAAACGGCGGGAGCGGAGGCGTCGGGCTCGATGCTGATCAGTGACGACTTCGAGACCGGAGACGGGGCTCCGGACGGCTGGGAACGGGGCGCACTGGTCGACGGTGTGGAGTACATCTGGGACAGGGGCACGGCCTCCAGGGGCCAAGCCAGCCTGTGCCTCAGGAAGACCGCCCAACGGTTAGTCCCGATAGCACAGTGGTTCCGGACGGCGCCGCACGAGCATGCATCGAGCAGACTGAGAGTGAGCGCAAAGGTGAGGGCGCAACGTGCGGCCAAGGCCGTCATTGACGTGCAGTTCCTCGACGGGCGGGGACAGACGCTGGGACACGAGTGGGCGGCCTACATCGGCGCGAGGAATGCCGGTGATCCTCCTGCCGATCACGATTGGAGGGAGTACTCGGGCTTCGTTTACATCCCTTCGGGAGCGGAGGCGATCCGCGTGGGTCTGCAGATCTACGGGCCCGGCACCGTTTGGTTCGACGAACTGAGTGTCGGCTACGTAGTGCCGGCGACCGGCCCGGGCAAGACCGAGTAAGGAGAAGAGCAATCATGGGCGCATCTGCCGAGGCGATCCTGGAGCGGGCGCGCAAGCGCTTTGACGCCGCAGAGGTCGTCGAGCAGAGAGGCGAGTCGGTCTCGGTCAGCTTCGACGATAACCGGCTCAAGGAGATAACCACGCGCCAGTTCCACGGCGTCGGCCTGCGCGTCATCCACGAGGGCCGGATCGGATTCGCCGCCACCACGGACCTGCGCGAACCGGCCAGGCTGGTCGAGATGGCGGCTGCCAGCGCCGCGTTCGGCGACGAGGCCAGGTTCGAGTTCCCCGGTCAGCCGGATGGCCTCCGCGACGTCGAGGTCTACGATGAAGGCGTGCCGGAGGTGAGCGCCGAACGGATGGTCGCGATGGGCCGGGGGGGCCTCGATCTCAGCCGCCAGGCGAACGACGACTACCTCTATGGCTGCGGCGTGTCGCGATCGATCGCTGCTGAGCGCGTAGTCAACAGCATGGGGCTGGACGTCGACCGGCGCGCCACCAGCATGTCGGGCAGCGTCGGCGTGCAACTGGTCAGCGACGACGGCCTGCTTCATGTCTACGAGTTCAGGACGTGGCGCCAGCCATTCGATACCGTGGTCGACCTGGCCCGGACGGTGCTCGACAAGATGGCCCGTGCTGCCGTGATTGCGCCTGCCGAACGGGAGGCGATGCCGATGATCTTCGTGCCTAAGGCGTTGGGCATCCTGTTCGGGCCGGTCGGCGTCGCGCTGAACGGCAAGCACGTGCACAAGGGCTCGTCCGTGCTGCGCGGGCGGATCGGGGAGCAGGTGCTCGACGAGCGCATCACCGTCACCGACGATCCCACGATCCCGTTCGCGCCCGGCACCTGCGCGGTGGACGACGAAGGGACGCTTGCCCGAAAGCAGGACCTATTCACGAACGGCGTGCTCCGGACGTACATAACGGACCTGCAGACGGCCGGGCTGCTCGGATGCGAGCCGAGCGGGCACGGCTTCCGAAGTTACGCGAGCCGGCCGGCACCCTCGTCAACGAACACCGTGATGGCCGCCGGCGACGTTTCCTACGAGGACATGCTGGCCGGGATGAAGCGCGGCGTCATCGTCGAGCAGACGCTCGGCTCGGGGCAGAGCAACGTGCTGGCGGGCGAGTTCAGCGTCAACCTGGACCTGGGCTTCCTGGTCGAGGACGGCAAGATCGTCGGGCGCGTCAAGGACTGCATGGTGGCCGGCAACGTCTACGAGGTCCTGAAGAAGGTCGAGGCCATCGGCAGCGAGCGGCAGTGGGTCGGCGGCACGTGCGCGCCGCCGGTCATGATCTCGGGCCTCAAGCTGGCCGCGCAGGGGTAGGGATTGCCCCGCAGGCCGAAGACTTGAACCACAACGACACGACGGGCACGACGCGGAATCTACTCCCAACCGTTCGCCGCGCTGAGGCAATGCAGCGGATGGAGAGCTGCCTGGACACGATCTTCTGTGAGGACTGCGTGGCCGGGATGGGGGCGCGCCTGCCGGACGGCTGCGTCGACCTGATCGTCACCTCCCCGCCGTACAACATCGGCACGCAGTACCACAGCCACGAGGACAACCTGCCCTTCGGCGAGTATCTCGACTGGATGGGGGAAGTCGCCGGCGAGTGCCGCCGCGTCCTGAAGGAGGCGGGCTCGTTCTTTTTCAACATCGGCGACAAGCCGTCGGACGAGCTGCGGTCGCTGGAGGTGGCGCAGCGAATCAGGCGGGCCGGGTTCACGCTCCAGAATACCATCCATTGGATCAAGTCCATCGCTGCGCCCGAGGAACGCGTCAACATGGGCCACTACAAGCCCGTCAACAGCGCCCGCTTCCTGAACAACGCGCATGAATACATCTTCCACTTCACCAAGGGCGGCGAAGTGGAGCTGGACAAGCTCGCCATCGGCGTGCCCTACCGGGACAAGAGCAACATCGGCCGCTGGAAGAAGGCGACACGGGACCTGCGCGACCGCGGCAACACGTGGTACATTCCTTACGAGACGGTGACCGGCGCCAAACCGCATCCGGCGGCGTTCCCGGATAGGCTGCCCGAGATGTGCATCAAGCTGCACGGGCTGGGCGAGGGCCAGCCGCTCGTGGTGCTCGACCCGTTCATGGGCACCGGCACGACGGCGCTTGCGGCCAGGCGTCTCGGCTGCCGTTACATCGGCTTCGAGAGCGACCCTGGCTACGTGGGGATTGCGTTGTCCCGCCTGAAGCAGGCCGAAGGCGGCTTGTTCGATCCTTGACTGCTGGCGCCGAATCGCCATAATGGCGCGCGACGGAATCCGCAACGCAAAGAACAGAACGGCCACGGGATGATAAGCGGCTGAGAAAGCGGAACCGACCGGCAGGTCGGCCGGGCCGACCTGAGACTGCCGCGCTCGCCTGAGCAGGGCGGTCGTCGGTGTCCGCTTTCGGCTTCTCCCCGTGGCAACGGAAGGACGCAATGCCGGCCACGGGCACCCGTGGCCTTTTCTGTCGGCCCGAAGCAGCCGGTGGCCGCACCGACACGGGGGGACGATGGCAAGTCAGGACGTGTCGTCGTGTTGGAGGTCGGAACCATGTTGCTCGCGGGACTTCAGAACGTCACCAAGCGATTCGGCGCGCAGGAGGTCCTTCGCGACGTCTCCTTCCAGGTGAGCAGCGGCCAGAAGGTCGGCCTGATAGGGCCGAACGGCTCGGGCAAGACCACGATTCTGCGGCTTCTGCTCGGACAGGAGCCGCCGTCGGAAGGCAACGCCGTCCTGGCCCGTGCCGCGCGCGTGGGCTACGTCCCTCAGCACGTCGAGTACGATGACGAGGAGACGATAGAGGACTGCGTTCTGCGCGAGTACCGCAAGTTGAGGGCGCGGCTTCGGGAGAGGGAGGCCGGGCTCTCGCGGGCGGCCGGAGCGGAGCTCGCGCAATCAATGCGCGCCTACCAGCGGGCACGCGACGATTACGATCGAATCGAAGGTCACTGGTTTCCCGAACGCGCCGGAGCGATGCTCGACGCGCTCGGCCTCGGCGGGCGGGGGGACCAGAAGATCGGCTCGCTGTCGGGCGGCGAGAAGAACGTGCTCGCCCTGGCCCAGGCGCTGCTGGAGGAACCCGACCTGCTGCTGCTCGACGAGCCCGGCAACCACCTCGACTACCTGGGCATCGCCTGGCTCGAGGACTTCCTGAGCAAGTTCAACGGCGCCGTTTTGATCGTCTCCCACAATCGCTACCTCCTGGACCGCGTCGTGGAAGGCGTTCTGCACCTGGAGAACGGCACGGTCGACTACTACCACGGCGGGTATTCGACCTACCGGGCGAGCCGGTTGCGTCACATGATCGCGCAGCAGCAGGACTACGTGGCCAATCAGAAGCGGCTGGCCCAGCTTGAGGCGCTGGTGCAGCGTTTCGCCGAGATAGCGCGGGGCAGCAGCGATCCGAAGTGGGGCCGGCGCCTGCGCGCACGCCGCAAGCAACTGGAGCGCGAGAAGGCGCAAGCCGTCGAGAAGCCCACGCTCGGCCCTTCTGCCATTCGTCCCGGCTTCGAAGCAGAGGCTAGCCACGCGGACATCGCCCTCCAGGTCCGCGGCTATAGCAAGGCCTTCGGCGACCTGAAGCTGTTCGAGGACGTCGACCTGGACATCTCGTGCGGGGAGCGCGTCGCCCTGGTCGGGCCGAACGGCTGCGGCAAGACCACGCTGCTCCGCGACGTGGTCGGGCACGGGGCGTGGGACCATCCGACGATCCGAATCGGCCCCAGCCTGAGCGTGGGTTACTGCGCCCAGGAGCAGGAGCTGCTCCGAGGCGACCGGACGGTCTACGACGAGATCGCCTCGACCGGGCCCATCGGCCGGCGGGCCGTCCATGGCGTTCTGGCCCGGTTCTTGTTCGGGCCGGACGACCTGCGCAAGCGCGTGCGCGACCTGTCCGGCGGGGAGCGCAATCGGCTCCAGCTCGCGCGCCTGAGGGTGCTCAAGCCGAACTTCCTGATCCTGGACGAGCCGACCAACCACCTCGACATACTGGCACGCGAAGCGGTCGAGGAAGCGCTCGCCGACTTCGAGGGCACCATCCTTGTGGTCTCCCACGACCGTTACTTCCTGGACAAGGTGGTCGAGCGCGTGGTCGAGGTGCGCGCGAGGAGGCTGGTGTCCTACCCGGGCAACTTCAGCGATTTCTGGTACGCCCGCCAGAGGCGCAGTCGCCGGCCCGCGGGGCGGGTCGCCACCAGGAGCAAGGACAGACGGAAGAGGTCCGGCGGGGGCCGGGCGGCGCCGTCCCTGGTTGAACTCGAGCGCCGGATCGCGGAGGCCGAGGGGCGCAAGATCGAACTGGAGCGGCGCATCGCGGAGGCGTTCGGCGGAAACGATCGACGCGCCGGACGTCGGGCGGCACGGCAGCTCGAACAGCTCCAGACTCAGCTCGACGAGCTGTACGACAAGTTGTTTGCCCAGAGCGAAGGCGGCGCGTCCTGACGGTCGCCCCTCAGGGGACCGTGCGCGCGAGCGTGAAGACCCTGACCTCGCGTGCGCCCGCCTTCTTCAGCACCTTCGCGCACTCGTCCGCCGTGGTGCCGGAGGTCATGACGTCATCGACGAGCAGCAGGCGGCGGCCGCGGATCGCCTCGGCCTTTCGGACGGCGAACGCGCCGCGCACGTTATTCCAGCGTCGGCTGGCGGGCAGCAGGGCCTGCTGGGAAGTGTAGCGCGTGCGCACCAGCGCACCGCGCACGAGCCGGCAGTTCAACTCCCCCGCCAGCGCGCCCGCCAGAAGCAGCGCCTGATCGTAGCCGCGCTCCCGCCGGCGCCGGGGGTGCAGCGGCACGGGCAACGCCGCGTCGACGTCGGCAACATCCGGCGGCAGCCACCCTTGTCTCAGCAGGTTGCGCAGCACCTTCGGGCCGAGGAAGTAGGCGCCCTCGAACTTGTAGCAGTGAATGAGCGACCGGCCGGGGCCCGCGTACGCGAAGAGCGCACGCGCCAGGTCGAAGTGCCGCTCCTCGGCGCGGCACCTCATGCACAGCGTGCCGGGCGCGGGCTGTCCCGCGAGCGGAAGGCCGCAGAGCGCACATACCGGCTCGGACATCCGCGCCGCCGTGAGATCGGCAAGGCAGTCCCGGCACAGCATCTCGGCCGTGCTCTCGTGGAGCGATTCGCCGCAGTGGTAGCAGTGGCGCGGGTAGAACCAGTCCAGAAGCGCCTGCGTCCCTCGCTTGAGAAGGGCTGGCAGACCGCGCTGGCGTGAGATCTCAGGCATCCGCTGAAGGCCCCAATCGTGGGGACAGGTCAAGCAGCGTGGTCACAGTGCCGTAGTGGATCAGTACGGTGTCCTCGACGCGCGGGGCATAGCCGCCCGCCAGCACAGCCGCGGCCGGTATACCGCGCTCCACGCACGCGCCCAGCACGATCTCGTCCCGCTTCTTCAGGTCCTCCAGCTCCAGCGTCAGCGTGCCGAGCAGGTCCTCTTCGTAGGGGTCGGCGCCGGCGACGTAGAGGACGAACTCGGGCCCGTGGCGGTCGAGCGCGGCGGGCAGGCGGCGCCTGAGCTCGGAAAGGTAGAGGTCTCCGTCGCAGAAGCTCGGCAGGCCGATGTCCAGGTCGCTCTGCTGCTTGACGGGGTAGAGCATCTCCTCGTGGATGCTGAAGGTGAAGACGTCCGGCTCGTTACGGAAGATGAAGGCGGTGCCGTTCCCCTGGTGGAGGTCGCAGTCAACGACCATGGCCTTGCGCGCCAGCCCGTCGTGGCGGAGCCTGGCGACCCCCAGCGCCACGTCGTTGATGTAGCAGAAACCCTCGGCCCAGTCGGGGAAGGCGTGATGGAACCCGCCCGCCAGGTTCATGCTCAAGGTGCGCTCCGTGACGGCAAGCCGGCAGGCCAGCATCGTGCCCCCCGCGCCCAGGGCGAAGGCCTCGACGATCTGGCGGCTGATGGACATCTCGCTCCGAACCGTGCGGGCCGTGTGCCGGTACGTGAACAGGTCGCGCACGTAGTCTGGCGTGTGCACCAGCTCCAGATCCTCGCGGGTCGCCGGCTCGGGCACGACGAAGTCATCGGGGCGCGCGACGCCTTCCTCGATCATCTTCTCATGGAGAAGGTGGTACTTCTCCGTGCGGAAGACGTGTGCGCCTACGTCGCACCAGTAATCGGGGGAGTAGACGAATCTGGGCATGGGATGTCGTTCGCTGACGGGCGTGCTTTCAGGGCTCCAGCAGCAAGGGGAAGGACGGTTGCCGGCCCGGCTCGACGCGCTCCTTCAGTTCCCCGGCGTCGGCGGCGTAGAGCGGGCTGATCTCGATAACGCCTGACGAAGGGTCCGACGGCGGCTGGAAGGATGCGCCCGCCGCGCGCAGCCAGTCCAGCCATCGCTGCTGCATAAGGCGTCGCGTGCTCTCCGGGCTGTCCTTGCCCTCGGCGTTCTTGACAGGCGCGAACTCGCTCTCCCGCCTCACTTCCACGAACGCGCACTCCCGGGCCATGGGCAGGGCTTCGAAGATGAACCTCTCGAACTTGCAGCATCCGCGCCGCGCCGAGAGCGTCTTCTGCCCGTCGTTGTTCACGATCTCGTATCGCTTCCTGGCGATGTGCCAGGGCAGCGCGTCCTCCTGCGCGACGCGGCGGACGAACGGAACGTCGATGACGTGAATGGCGATGCTGCCGTACAGGTAACGCAGTTCGCCGTCGGGAGCGGGCGCCGACGCGACCTTTTTGGGCACGTCCACGTATTCGATCACGGCGGGCTTGCCGCCCCTCCGCACGGCGATGCCGAGCCCCTCCTCGGGGCCGCGCTTGGGCACGACCTTGCAGGAGAGATCCGCGCCCTTGCGCACGTGGTGGCCGATGAAGCGCGGGTCGGCCACCGTCACCAGCGGGTTGTCCACCTGGAAGTAGCTGATCAGGTCCAGGCCGGCCCCTTCCAGAATGTCCACTAGGCCGCTTCCTGCGAGAGCATCGAACGTGCCCCCGTGCCCGCCGGGGCCGACCAGGAGTTCGTCCACCTCTGCCCGCAGAAGCCGGCCCTCCGGATCGACGATGGGGTTGACCTTCTGCTCGAAGAAGTGAACGCTATTCTCTCCCAGGGCGAAGAAACGGTTCTGTGCGAAGAAGTCGCGCGTCTCGGCGTCGTTTGCCGGGCTGGTCATGATCAGCCAGGGCAGGCGGCAGCCGTAGCGTCGGCGCGCGGCCAGGATATGCTCGGCGAAGGACTGGAACAGACTGGCCCCGCGAATCGGGGTGATGGGGTACATGCCCTTCGGGTGATCGTAGCGCAGCCGCGTTCCCTGGCCGCCGGCGGCGGTGACGGCGGCCACGCGGTCGGCTTCCAGGGCATCCCTGCCCAGTTGCAGCACCTGATCCTCGGCCTGCGCCTGCGCTTCGTTCTGGGGCAGGCGCTCGATCGGGGCGGGCTCGACCCGGCTGAAGTCGACTTCCGCCGGGGGCTCCTTCAGCAGGCGCCTGAACTCGCGGAGCTGATCGAAGTCCAGGTCCGCAAGCTGGCGCAGGAGCTTCTGGCGCGGCCTGCCGTCAAGCTGCTCCACCCACCGCGCCGCGTGCTCCTGGCCGGCGTTCTGGAGCTCGTTCAGTACCCCGTCGTAAGCGGCCTCTGAGGCCAGCGACATCCTCGCCTCCGTGAATCGTCATTGCAGAAGGTGAAGGGCGAGGGCCCCCCGCATGACGGGCCGCGCGTCAGCAGATGCGCGGCAGTTGCTCCCCACTGAGCATTTGCAGCAGGCGATGCGTTCCGAGCTGCGTCTCCAGGACCACTTCGCCTCGATAGTGTGCCGAGACCTCGCCGATAACGCAAGTGCCCTCCGCTCCGGGCGTGGCGCGAAGCGCATCGACGACGGCGGGAGCATTCTCCGGGTCCACGATGGCGGCCAGCCGGCCCTCGCAGGCCAGGTAAAGGGCGTCGAGGCCGAGCAGTTCGCAGATGGAACGCACCTCCTCCCGCACCGGAATGGCCGTCTCCCTGAGCAGTATCGCCGGTGCGTCGCCGGCCGTTGCCTCGTTCAGGACGGTGGCCAGGCCCCCGCGCGTAAGGTCGCGCATGAAGGGCACTCGGGAGGCATTGCGCAGCACGGCCTGCGCCGCGGCGGTCAGGGGAGCGCAGTCGCTCTCGACCGAGCTGCCCAGGCTCAGGCCCTCTCGTTTCGACAGCACTGCGGCGCCGTGGTCGCCCAGGGGACCGGATGCTATGACGACGTCTCCGGGCCGGGCTATCCCGCCGGGCAGCGAGGAGCCTTCCGGGAGGACGCCCACGCCCGCCGTGTTGATGAAGACCGCGTCCGCCTTGCCCCTGGGGACGACCTTCGTGTCGCCCGTCACCACCTCCACGCCCGCCGCGTCCGCCGCCTCCTGCATTGACGCGAGGATGGTTTCCAGGTCAGCCATGGGCAGGCCCTCTTCGAGGATGAGGGCGCAGGAGATGAACCGGGGCAGGGCGCCCACGACAGCGAGGTCATTGACCGTGCCGAAGACGGCCAGCTTGCCGATGTCGCCGCCGGGGAAGAAGATCGGGTCCACGACGTAGCTGTCCGTCGTGAAGGCCAGGCGGCCGCCCGGGAGGTCGAGCCACGCGCTGTCGGGCAAGGCGGCCAGGCGCTCGGACGGGAAGAACCTCAGCAGCGTCTCCTCGATGAGTCTGCGCGTGAGGATGCCGCCGCTGCCGTGCCCGAGCTTGATGCGCCCCTCAGTCATGGCCGCGCCGCGCCTCCCCGTACTTGTAAGAAGCGGCGCATGCGCCCTCGCTGGACACCATGCACGGTCCGACAGGCGAGTCCGGCGTGCACGCCTTGCCGAACAGCGGGCATTCAACCGGCCTCACCAGCCCTCTCAGCACTTCCGTGCAGCGGCAGACCTCGTGCTCCTGCGAGGGGACGGCGGGGTCTGGCGGGTCCACGCTGTGCTCATGCCATTCCGCACGGACCGCCAGGCCGCTGGCGGGTATCATCCCCAGGCCGCGCCACTGGCTGTCGGCCGGCTCGAATACCTCCGCGACGGCGTCCCTTGCGAGCGGGTTGCCGGCGTCTCTGGCTGCCCGGCGGTACTGGTTGTCCACCCGGGGCTTGCCCTCGACGAGCTGACGTACGAGGGACAGGATGCCCAGCAGCACGTCCGTCGGCTCGAAGCCGGTCACGCAGCAAGCGATGCCGCAGTCCCTGGCCAGGAACTCGTAGGGCTCCGTGCCGATGATGGTGGAGACGTGGCCGGGCAGAATCAGCCCGTCCAGGGCTACGCTCGTGCCGTCCACCAGCGCTTTGAGCGCCGGAGGCATGGTCTTCTGCCCGGACAGCACGCGGAAGTTGCCCGCTCCCTCTGCGCGGGCCTGGCGGATCGTCGCCGCCGTGCCCGGCGCCGTGGTCTCGAAGCCGATGGCCAGGAAGATTACCTCGCGTTCCGGAGCTTCCAGCGCGATCTGAAGGGCGTCCGTGGCCGAGTAGACCACCCGCACGTCGAGGCCGTCCGCGACGGCGTCCTCCAGGCTGCCCTGGCTGCCGGGCACGCGGTAGAGATCGCCGAACGTTGCCAGCACCGCCCCGTCCCGGCGGCCCAGTTCGAGTGCTCTGTCCAGGTAAGTGGTCGGCGTAACGCAGACGGGGCAGCCCGGCCCGCTGAGCAGTTCGACGGCGTCGGGCAGAAGATCGGGGATGCCGAACCGGTGGATGGCCATCGTGTGGCCGCCGCAGACCTCCATGAAGCGCAGCCTCCGCGCTTCCGGTAGCGAGTCCACGGCGCGCCCGATCCCGGCGGCCAGCTCCCTTGCGGCCTCAATGTTGCGGAACTCATCGACGAACTTCATGGTCCGGCCCTGCGGCTTCGAAAATCTCCGCCAGAAGATCGAGGGTCTTGTGCGCTTCCTCTTCGTCCACTTTCTGGATGGCGAACCCGGCGTGGATCAGCACGTAGTCGCCCACGTGTGGCTCGGCAATGAGCTGGAGCCCCACCTGACGGGAGGTACCCGAAAGCTCCACCTTCCCGACGTCGCCGTCAATCTCCACGATCTTCGCGGGCACGGCCCAACACATGGGGGCTCGCCTCCGTTGCCAGACCAGATGGGCACAAGTCGCCAGTATACGCGCGTTGGCCCGGCCTGTCATCGGAATCGGGCGGCCGGCGCCTTGAATGACCGGTTTGAATTCGCGTGCCCATCCGATAGAATAGCGGCTGGCTCGGACTGAGAGGGGTGAGAATGGGGTCCTTGCGTCCCCGGTACCTGCTGCATTCTGCCGCCTCGGAGCCATGGCACCTCCGAGGAATGGGAGGCCGCTGCGTGCCAGCGGCCATATTGGCGTTCCCGGCAGCGACTGGCCCGCTGGTACCTCTATGTTCTTACCTTCTTTGGCTCCTCGTCGGCCTGGCCGTCGTGTCTACCGCCGCGTTGCTTATCCTCATGCGCTTGCATCGGGAGCTGGCGCGGCGGACGCGGGAACTCAACGAGAGCCACCGCAGTTTCGCCACGTTGCTGAGCAACCTGCCGGGGATCGCCTATCGGTGCCGGAACGATGCCGACTGGACCATGGAGTTCATCAGCGACGGCTGCCTGGGGCTGACCGGCTACTGGCCTTCGGACTTGATCCTCAACCGCACGCTCTCCTACGCCGAGCTGATCCTGCCCGAGGACCGGGAAAGCGTGTGGGACGACGTGCAGCAGGCGGTCTCGAAGAAGATGGCGTTCAAGCTCGTCTACCGGATCAAGACGGCCGAGGGCGACGTGAAATGGGTGTGGGAGCAGGGCCGCGGGGTGTTCTCGCCCAGGGGGGACCTGGAGGCCCTCGAAGGTTTCATCACCGACGTAACGGAGCAGAAGCTCGCAGAGGAGAAGCTCCGGAGGCTGGCTTCGTCGGGGTCTGCGGACGAACGGGATTCTGCAGGCCCGCGCAGCACTTAAGGACGGGCGGACAGAGGGCCTACGAAGATGCGGGGGCACTCAGCCTGGCGACGGCACAGGCGGCCTGGCCCAGGCATAGGCCGCCGTCGTTCGGCGGAACGCGCGTCTGGAGCAGCACCTCGAAGCCATCAGCCGCCAGCGCCGCCATGACCGCCCCCAACAGCGTGCGATTCTGCATCACCCCACCCGACACGGCCACCGTCCCCAGGCCGGTCTCCTGGCGCATTCGCCGGCAGGTCTCCACTATCACGCGGGCCATGGTGTTGTGGAACTTCGTCGCGATGACGGCTGCGTCCACGCCCTCGTCCAGGTCACGGCAGATGCCCCGCCACGTCTCGCCCAGCAGTATCCCATCGCCATCGTAACCGAACCCGTAGCCTCCGTCGCAGCCGGGCCTGCAGGCCGCCTCCAGCTCGCACGCGGCCTGTCCCTCGTAGGTGGCGCGCGGACGAATGCCGAGCAGCGCCGAGACGGCGTCGAACAGCCTGCCCGCGCTCGAAGTGAGCGGGGAGAAGGCGGGCTTGTTCATGACCTGAATCGCCAGCTCGCACTCGCTCCGATCCATTGCGGGCACGAGCCTTGCGATCGCCTCCTCGGGCCCGACGGCCCGGGCCAGGTGGGCGGCGGCCATCCTGCACGGATTCCAGACGGCCCGCTCGCCCCCGGGCATGGGCACGTATTCCAGGTGGTAACGTCGCTCGTATCCCGCGCGGTCGGCCACCAGGAACTCGCTGCCCCACACCGCGCCGTCCTCACCGTAGCCGGACCCGTCCCAGGACACGCCGATGACGGGGCCCTCGTGAGCGTTCTCAGCCAGGCACGAGACGACGTGGGCGTGGTGCTGCTGCACCTGCACGAGGGGCAGGCCCCGATCACGCGAGAGCCGGCGCGCGAACTCCGTCGTCGGGTAATCGGGGTGCAGGTCGCAGACGACGACTTCCGGCTCGAGCCGCAACAGGCGCGAGAAATCCTCGAACGCCCGGGCGAAGTGCGCCGCGTTGTCCGCGTCCGAGACGTCGCCGATGTGCTGCGACAGGAAGACGCGCCGGCCGCTGGTCAGGGCGAACGCGTTCTTGAGCATGCCGCCCGTGGCCAGGATCGGCGGCGCCTCCCGCTCCAACACGATGGGCTCGGGCACGTAACCGCGGGACCGGCGCACGGGGATCATCCTGTCCCCCAGCGCCATGACGACCGAGTCGTCGCACCGGTTCGTGATGCGGCGGTCGTGAGTCAGGACGCCGTCGACTAAGTCACTCAGCTCGCCCAGGACGTGCTCGTGCGTGACGGCGATGGGCTCCTCCGCGCGGTTGCAGCTTGTCATGACGAGTGCCGGCGGCATCCCGGCGGCCTCGAACAGCATGACGTGAAGGGGCGTGTAGGGGAGCATGACGCCGAGGTCGGCAAGCCCGGGCGCGACGGCATCCGCAATGTCGCAATCCGGCCGCTTCTTCAGCAGCACGATGGGGGATTGGGGTGACGTCAGCAGCTCCCTCTCGAATTCCGACACGATGCAGATCCGCTCGCACGCACCCAGGTCGGGCACCATGATGGCGAACGGCTTGGCGGGTCGCTTCTTGCGCTCCCGCAGCAGGGCCACCACGTCCTGGCGGGTGGCGTCGCAGGCCAGGTGGAAGCCGCCGATGCCCTTGACGGCCAGGATGCCTCCGTCCGTCAACATCTGCCGGGTTCGCTCCAGGGGCCTGTCCATCTGCTGCCCGTCCCGCGTCAGGAACGCGAGCGAGGGGCCGCAGTCGGGACACGAGATGGTCTGCGCGTGCAGGCGGCGGTCGGCGGCGTCGGCGTATTCCGCGTCGCATGAAGGGCAGGGCGGGAAGTCCTTCATCGCGTTCGTCGCACGGTCGAACGGCACCTGAAGCGCGATGCTGAACCGCGGCCCGCACGCCGTGCAGGTATTGAAGGCATAGCCGCGCCGCCGGCACTTCTCGTCGTGCAGCTCGGCCTTGCACTCGTCGCACGTGGCAAGGTCCGGCGGGATGGGCAGGAGGCTTCGGCCGGAATCGGTGCTCCTCTCGATGCGGAAGCCCTGCTCGCCCGTGGTCTCGATCTCCTCTACGATGAGCTCGTCCACGCTGGCACGGTCCGGGGCGATGCCGCGGAAGTCCTCCACCAGGTCTTGCAGGACTCGTTGCTCCGCCTCCACCTCGAGCACCACGCCTTCCGGGGTGTTCCTGATGCTGCCGGCGCAGCCCCGCTCGGTGAGGGCGCGATAGAAAGTCGGGCGGAACCCGACGCCCTGCACGCGCCCGCGCGCTGTCAGGCGGTAGCGTTTCAGCGAGGGGGCGGTGTCGGAAGGTTCTGGCATCGGCAGGCAGTTCGCTTGAGCGGCGGCTATCCGGCGACGTTTTCCTTATAGTAGTCGCACAGGCTGTTTACGGGGCAGTTCGCGCAGTCCGGTTTCCTGGCGGTGCAGATGCGGCGCCCGTGTGTGCCCAGAAGGAGGGTGGCCCGCGTCCAGCGCTCCTCGGGTATTATCTCGCACATCTGCTTCTCGACTTTGTCCGGGTACCGACTGGCAGCCAACCCCAGGCGGTTGGCGACGCGGTGCACGTGCGTGTCCACGGCAATGGCCTGCTGGCCGAATGCGTTGCCCAACACGATGTTGGCCGTCTTCCTGCCCACGCCGCGGATCTTGGTCAGCTCGTCCGCGCTGTCCGGCACCTCGCCGTCGTGCTCAGCCACGAGGGTGTGGCAGCACTCGCGGATGCTCTTCGCCTTCTGGCGAAAGAAGCCCGTGGGTCGGAGGATATTCTCCAGTGTGGACAGCCGTGCGCGGGCCATGGCCTCGGCCGTCGGGTATCGGTCGAAGAGCTCCGGCGTGACCTCGTTGACCTTCTCGTCCGTGCACTGGGCGGCCAGTATCGTGGCCAAGAGCAGTTGCAGGGGGTTCTCGTAGTCCAGATAGATCCGCGCGTCCGGGTGGGTCTTCTCCAGGACGTCCAGTATCTTTCCGGCCCTCTCGGGCGTTGCGGTCGGCCTTGTCTTTCCCTTTTTTGCCGGCATTACTTGCCCCAATGGGCGCTCATTCCGGCGCCTTCTTCCCGACGACGAATATGGCCATGCTCGCAAACAGGTTGGCGAGGAAGCCCGGCAGGCGGTCGTAATTCGGCGTTACAAAGATGCGGTCGATCACCTCCAGGTGCAACTCCCCGCACAGGCGCAGGAAGTCACGGACGGTCAGCAGGTGGATGTTCGGCGTGTCGTACCACTTGTAGGGGAGCACGCGCGTGACGGGTATTCTCCCGCGCAGCAAAAGCTGCAAGCGGACCTTCCAGTGGCCGAAGTTGGGAAAGCTGATGACGGCCCGGCGTCCCACGCGCAGCATCTCGCGCATAACGAGGTGCGGCTTGAGCGTCTGCTGAAGCGTCTGGCTGAGCACGACGCAATCGAACCGGCCGTCCTCAAACATCGCCATGCCTTCGAGCATGTCGCCATGGTAGACGGGGACGCCTCGCGCAATGCATCGCTGCACCTGCTTCAGATCCGCGTCGATTCCGCATCCGTCGACGCCCATGCGGTCGATCAGGTCTTCGAGCAGCGCGCCGTCCCCGCAGCCCAGGTCCAGCACCCTGGCCCCCGGCTCGACATAATTCTCGATCATCCTGTAATCCAGCCGGACGGGCATGAAGTGGGCTCCGACGATTTGCCTCAGTCGAGCGCCTGCTTCAGGTCGCGCAGGAGCTCGTCGGTATCCCCGATCCCCGCCGCCAGGCGGACCGTGTTTGGCCTGACGCCGAACGACACCCGCCTGTCCTCCGGCAGGTAAAGCATGGTGGTCAGCACGGGCAGGCAGACCAGCGTCTCCGTCGCCCCCAGGCTGACGGCGTGGTAGATCACCTCGAGCTTCTCGACGAACCGTTTGGCCTCTTCCTGCGTCTCTCCGACGTCGAACGCCAGAACGCTGCCGAACCCGTTCTTCATCTGGCGCTTGGCTATCTCGTATCCCGGATCTGAGGGCAGACCGGGGAAGCAGACGCGCGTGACCTTCGGATGGTCGGCCACCAGTTCGGCGATGGCCTGCGCGTTCTCGGCCATTTTGGCTGCGCGCAGGTCGAAGGTCTTCAGCCCTCGCTCGAGGCGTGCGGCCGGATACGGATCCAGCGTCGTGCCGATCGCCTGCCTCGTGAACCAGAGCTCGTCATAGTACTGGCGAGTAGAGCAGGCGATGGCGCCGGCCATCAGGTCATTGTGCCCGCCCAGCCCCTTGGTTGCACTGTGGACGACGAGGTCCGCACCCAGGCTCAGGGGTAACTGGTGGTAGGGCGAGGCGAACGTGTTGTCCACGACCAGCATTGCTCCGACCCGAGCGGCCTGCTCGCGCAGCACGGCGATGTCCACGACCTTGACAAGCGGATTGCTCGGCGTCTCGCAGAAGATCATCCGCGTGTTGTCCTTGATCGCCCCAGGCACCCCGTCCTGGTCGGCGGCGTCCAGCCAGGCCACCTCCACGCCGAACTTCTCCAGAATGAGCGAGACCTTGTAGTTCGCCCCGTAGACGTCATGGAACGTGAGCAACTGGTCGCCTGCCTTCAGGTAAGTCAGGAATACCATCGTTATGGCTGCCATGCCACTGGTGGTGATCACGCAGTCCGGGGCGCCTTCCATGGCGGCGATCTCTCGCTCGACGACGCGGACCGTGGGATTGTCGTCCCGATGGTACGTGTAGCCTTCTACTTCGCCGTCCGTTATTTGGCGAAGTACCTCGAAGGATAGGTACTCGTAGTTGACCGCCGAGACGATGGGCGTGACCATCGGCCGGTTGCCATAAGGCGTGAAGGGATCTGGTTGCTTCATGGTCATCCTCCCCCGTTCGAATGATCACGTGCGGGTGGCGGCCGCCGGGCCCGGGATTGCCTTGCGGCGCACGCGTTTCTGAACGTTCCGCAGGAAGTCGCGGATGGTGCTCTCCAACTGCTCGTCCTTCAGCAGGAAGGCGTCATGGCCGTACTCCGACTCCAGTTCACAGAACGTCGTCACGACTCCGTTAGCCTGAAGCACGCGGACGATCTCCTTGGACTGATGGGTCGGGAAGAGCCAGTCCCCGCTGTAGGAGATGACGAGGAACCGGCTCCGCACGTCGGCGAAGGCATCGATGAGCGAGCCGTGGTCTGCCTCCAGGTCGAAGTAGTCCATGGCCTTGGTGATGTACAGGTAGGAGTTGGCGTCGAAGCGTTCGACGAACCTGCCCCCTTTGTAGCGCAGATAGCTCTCGACCTGGAAGTCGGGCGGCCCGAAGTCGTAGCCGACCTCGTCGCGATCCTGCAGCCCGCGTCCGAACTTGTCGCGCATCGAGCGTTCGCTCAGGTAAGTGATGTGCCCGATCATCCTGGCCACGGCCAGGCCTCGGTTCGGCGGCTGGCCGTCGTAGTAGCGGCCGTTGCGCCAGTTCGGGTCGCTGCAGATGGCTTGCCGGCCCACCTCGTCAAAGGCGATGCCCTGGGCGTTCAAGCGGCTGGTCGTGGCGATGGGGATCGCCGACTCGACCATCTCCGGATAGTCGATTGCCCATTGCAGAACCTGCATCCCTCCCATCGAGCCGCCCACCACGGTCAGCAGCCGGTCCAGCCCCAGGTGCTGGGCGACCAGCGCGTGCTGCACCTTGACCATGTCTTGCATGGTGACCATCGGGAAGTCGAGTCCGTACGGCTCGTCCGTCTGCGGATCAATGGATGAAGGACCGGTGCTGCCCTTGCATCCGCCTATGCAGTTGGCGCAGATGACGAAGTAGCGGTCCGTGTCGAACCCCTTGCCGGGCCCCACCATGGCGTCCCACCAGCCGGGCTTCGCGTCGTCCGGCGAATGCCGGCCCGCCACGTGCGCATCGCCGCTCAGGGCGTGGCAGATCAGCACGGCGTTGTCGCGTTCCGGCGTCAGCTCCCCGTAAGTCTCGTACGCCACGTCGATGGGGCCCAGCTTGACGCCGCTGCGCAGCACAAGCTCATTCGGCGGCTCGGCGAAGCGCCAGTGCCTGGTCTCGACAATGCCGACGGAGCCTTCATCGGGCATTTGGCGCGGGCCCTCTCATGGAACGTCCGAAGCTCGAACAGACGGGACCGCCCTGGGCGGCAAGGACACGAGCCATTCATCCTACTGCTGCCCGGCCGAAATCTCAAGCCTCGCCCAGCGCCCGGTCCAGGTCCTCGATGATGTCCCGGGGGTCCTCGATCCCGACCGAAAGGCGGATGAAGTCCGGCGTGACGCCCGTCTGGAACTGCTCCTCCTCGCTGAGCTGCTGGTGCGTCGTGCTGGCCGGATGGATGGCCAGCGTGCGCGCGTCGCCGATGTTGGCCAGGTGGCTGAACAGCTCCAGGCTGTTGATGAAGCGCTTGCCGGCCTCCAGGCCGCCC
>CAZSET010000027.1:0-17875 GCA_964605915.1 uncultured candidatus Brocadiaceae bacterium
CTCTGTAACGTCGTGCGGGGAGTGCTGCGCCAGGAAGGGATCCGTCTGCCGGCGCGGGGCTTGAGTACCCACGCGGGATGGGACCGCCTCATAGTGCGCCGATACAGTCACGTCCATTTGCAGCCGATCTTGAGATCGTACTACCTGAGCTTCCAGGCCCTCACGGTGTCGCTGAAGGACCTGGACGCTGAGCTGGCGCGCTACGAGCGCGAAGACACTCGTGCAACGCGGCTGAAGACGATGCCGGGGGTGGTCGACTCCACGCACTGAAAGCCTCGTGGCTTGGCTTTGACACGGCTCACTTCATGGGAGCGTACATGGCGCCGAAAGGCAAATGGAAGAATGTGCCTCATTCCAAAGGTGTTGGAGCACTAGCAGCGATGGAGACACTCGCCCGCACGGCCATCTCACGTGGGCAGAGCGCCGCCGTTGACGCCGATGGTCTGCGCGTTGATGAAGCCGGCCGCCTGGCTGGCCAGGAAGCAGACGAGCGCCGCGACGTCGTCGGGCCGGCAGGCCCGGCCCATCGGGTTCTTGCGCCTGCGCGCGGCCACGAGTTCCTCGAACGTTTCGACGCCCTCCTTGATGCACGATATCTCGACGAGGCGGGGCACGCCCCACGCCCCGCTCGGCGTGCGATCATCGGGGATGACGTCGGACGGGCAAATGACGTTGGCCGTGATGCCGGATCGGCCCAGCTCCAGCCCGGCGGCGACGCCGAGCCCGCGCACGAAGTACTTGGCGGCCGAATAGAGCGCCAGGCCCGCCGACCCTTTCAGCCCCGAGCTGCTGGAGATGAAGATGATCCGGCCCCACCGCTGTCGCCTCATCACCGGCACCACTGCCTGCGTTACGAGTAGGTGCGACGCGCAGTTGACGGCGAAGCAGCGCTCGGTGTCCGCCTCAGTGATGTCCTCAAGCCAATCGGCGAAGGTCGCCCCCACGTTGTTGACGAGCACGTGGATGCCGCCCCATCCGCCGACCACGGCTTTCACGGTTGCGGCGACCTGGGGGCGCGCGGTCACGTCGCAGCAGAACGGGCGGCAGGTGCCGCCGGCCGCCTCTGAGATGGCCGACGCGACAGCCTTCCCCCGCTCGGCGTCCGCGTCGACGAGCGCCACCCGCATCCCCTCGGCGACGAAGCGGCGCGCCACCTCGGCGCCGATGACACCGGCGCCCCCCGTCACCACGGCCACCTTGCCAGTCAGTCCGAGATCCATGTCAATCCCCGTGTGCTGCCCAGGCGCTTCTCTCACGCCACGACGGCGCCCGGGGCCTCGGCAACGTAATCCGCCATCGTGATCGTGCAGTCCGGGTGCGTTTGAAGGAATGACGCCGGGAAGCGCCTCGTTACGGGTCCGTGGACGGTCCGGCGCACCACCGCCTGCTGCCAGGGCCAGTCGAGATAGAAATGCAGCCCCCGCGAGGCGAGGATCTCCTTCATCCCTACCGTCACGCACTTCGGCGGCACCGCGTCCAGGTCGCCCCCGCAGAAGATGGAATTGACCACCCGCGTCTCGCGCGAGACGTCCAGCATCCGCGCGGGCAGTGCCCGGAACTCGTCGTCGGTCATGTCGGCGTCGGGCTCGGGCGGCTCGTTGAAAGCGACGTGTCCGTTGATCCCGATGCCGCCGAAGCAGACGTCCACGCCCCCGACCTGTTCGATGAACTCGCCCGTCTTCTCCGGCGCGGCCGGATCGGGGACGTGCCGATGCTCCGGCCGGACCCGCTTGTCCTCGTCCAGCAGGGCGTAGAAGCCCCGCTCCATGAACCCGCGGAAGCTGTAAGGATGCTCCGGCGGCACGCGGCGCCCGTCCGCCAGGCAGTAGTCGTCCATGTTCACAACCACCAGGTCCCGGCAGGATATGTCCTCGGCGTTGCAGATGGCCGCCAGACGGCTGAACTGCCCCGTCGGGCCGACGGGAAGGATGAACACCGTGCGTCGGCCGTCGGCGTTGTGCCTGCGGATCGTGCGCGCCATCGTCCAGGCGAAGTGCCACGCCACGTCGTCGCGGCTCCCGGCCGTCTCGACGCGTATGCTCGAGCCCTTGCCCAGCTCATCCGGCCCGATGGCCATGATGTCTGACAGGTTGCCCTGTCCCTGCTCCGACATCTCAATGCCTCCCGATTGCATCGCCAAGTCAGAGATGCACACGCCACCCGGGCTGCATTATAGCGCTTCGGCAGCCCATTCGGGCAGGGAGCTAATGCTGGCCGACCTTACTGGCAACCTCGCCGGCGAGGGCAAACAGCTCCGCACTTCGCTCCTGCCAGCCGGAACTCAGGAACCAGTTGTGCCCGCTCACGCTCGCCCAGGCCCCGATGCACGACATGGCCATCCAGTTCTCGGGGCTGCGCGCCTCATAGCGGGAGTAGAGCTGGAGGTTGCTCAGAGAGAGCCAGAGCATCGTGGACCGCGCCTTCAGGTGATCCTCGCAGCGTTTGGCTAGGTCCTCGCCGAGCCGCGCCCGCAGTGCGCCGTCCGCCAGCGCGCGCTCAATGGTTATGCGGGCCTCGCACTCCTCAATGCCCTCGCGCAGTGCCTCGAAGCGTTGCGTGGCTACAGGTCCGGCGGGCCCCGGCGCGAGCGCAGACGCGTTGATGCCCAGCTTCTGGATACAGCTCTCCGGGTATCTGTCCTGCGCACGCCCGGTCCGGTTGCCTCGCTTGTTCCGAACGACCTGCCAGTAGTCCGCACCGAGGCGGCCCACACCGCGCTGGTCCCCGGTGATCATGGGTTCCACCAGATGCCGCCATGCCGTGCTGGCAAACCTGTCCAGGTCCCTCCGATCGAACCTTGCCAACAGATGCTCGCGCCGCCAACCGTAAAGGGGAGGCCACACTGACGCCTTCAGCCCGTACATGCACGCCTGGTAGCCAAAGCGTATCGTCCCGTGCAGGCGCTGCCCCTTGGAGATCGCCGCCGGGAATCCGCTGTGCGAATGAATCACCCAGGGCACGTCGCCGCAGGCTTCTTGGAACAACGCAGCGTCCGCCGGCGCGGGCCACATGTCCGAGGCGATGCCCAGCATCATCGTCCCCTCGAGGCCGCGTTCGGTCAGCCGCGTGCGCAGTTGGTCGAACAGGGGCTTCCACAACCCCAGGCTGGCCGCGTCCGAGTGGGGGGGAAGGAACACGTTCTCGGTGGCGCCCGTCGCCGGGTCCGAGACCGTCACCAGCGGGCCCTTGCCGGCCAGCCCGGAGGATAGCTTGTCCTGCAAGTAGTAGGTTCTGCCGAGCCCCTCCCGTTGATTCGTCTCGGTGGGGAGCATGTAGACCTCCCACACGACAAAGACGATCAGTTCGGGCCTGCCCATGTTCTTCTCTGCCACGTCGAGGTACCGCTCCATGGTGGAGAAGTCATAGTCGTATCCGTCGTCCCGCTTGATCCACCGCACCATGGACTGCGCGTTGCCCAGACTCGTATGCGCGATGAGGGGGACGTAGAGGGTCCGGCACCCGGCCTGACCGATCAGCCTGAACGACTCGCCGATCAACTCGAAATGCCGGTCCGACCAGAGAGGCACGTCGTACTCGAGGGCCAGCGTGTCCGGGCATTGGACCAGGTCGACGAAAGTGCGGTAGTCCTGCGTGTCCGGCAGCACGTAGTCGGCCACCCGCACTTCCACGGACACGTCCCTGGGCTCCTGGTCGTCGGTCGTGATGGTCACCGTGCCCGCGTAGACGCCGGCCCTGGCCGTGCGCGGCACGTGGACCGTGATCCATACCGGCACGACGGCGCCCGGCACCACGGAGGGCTGCCCGGGGGCGTTGGGGAAATCATTGCACCAATGACTGGCATTCCGCTTCGGAGGCATGACCGGGAACTCGTCCAGAGGCGCCTCCGCCAGGGCGCTCAGCAAGGTAGCATACGTGGGATAGGCCGACTCCTGGCTTCGGATCCCAAACCGCACCACGTCAGTCATCAGGTGCCCGCTCCAGGGCAGGGCATAGCGAATGCGGACATTGGACGCGGGGATGCTGTCGCCGTCGCCCTGCAAGGCGTGCGGCGTGACCTTCAGACCTCGGATCGGTTCAGTCGAGCCGACGAACACCTTGCCGGAGAACGCTCCGTTGCGCGCGCCGATGATCGTCACCGGGTAGACGCGCTCCGCCCGATCGCCGAAGTCTAGGTTGAAATCGCTGGCCATGGCATCCGCGTTCCACACCTGCAGCCCCTCGGGCCGGGCCGCATTCGCGACCACGCCGGCCGGGCCGGAGGCGGTCAGCCGGATGCGGCTGATTTCGCAGGCGGGGGTCCTGTACTCCTCAGGCGGCCCGCCGCCCGCAGCGGCGGGATAGGGAGCGCGGATCCCTTCGATGGCCAGGACGTTCAGGCCCTTCCTCAGCAGCGCGACGGGCATCGGGCAGGCAGTCAACGTCCGCTCCTGCCCGCCGGGCCCCTCGGCGACCGAGCTCCCGGGTGCCACGTGCTCCCTGTGCACTTCCCGGCCGTTGAGGTAGACAACGAGGCCGCCGCGGTAGGCGGCCGACAGGTGCAGGCCCTCCACCGCGGCGGGATCGGTCACCGTGAACTTGCCGCGCAGGCACACCTTCGACAGCAGCGCAGTCTTCGCCGCAAGCCCCACGGGCCCACGATGCCAGAAGCGGTCGTCGAACTCGGGCGTCGTCCAGCCCGCGGGAGGCGGCGGCGTCTCGAAGTTCAGCCAGTCCGTGCTCAGAACGGCCGGCGCACCGGTCTCCTCCAGCAGGGGAGGGGCTAGCGAGCAGTGGTTGCGCCAGATGCCCACCGTATCGAGCACCACAGTGTCGGGCTCGACGGCCTCCTCGACCTGGGCTGAGGCCGGCGGGCCCGTCAGAACCGCCAGCAACAGAACAGCGGCGAGCAGGGGCGGCAGACTTCGAGCGGCTCCGCGCGTCTGCGTCACTGGCGTCTCCCTTCTCGGTGTTGGTGAAAGCCGAACGTCCGATGGCCCCGGTGGCGCTGCCGGCCGGACATGAGGCGGGCGCCGGATACGCCGATCATCGCACGCATCCGGCGCGCACGCGGCTGGTTCCGAAACGGGCCCTGGCCTCTCAGTAGCCCGCTTTCTTCATCGCGTTGATGGCGAACAGGTAGCGCGTCATGCCCGCGATCGTGTACTCCGTGTTGGCGACGTTGCCGTCGTCGAGGTAGTAGAGCACGTTGTCGGGCACGTAGGGGCGCACGGCCGTCATGCCGGGCACGAGCGCGCCCGGGATGGCTCCCTGCTCGGGCCGGAACAGGTACGACAGATGGCCGCCGTGGATGTGCTTCGGCCCGTCCAGACCGGGAGCCGCGTAGTAGGAGACGTTGCTGAACGGGTGGAAGCCGTAGAGCCAGAGCATGGGCATCACGGCCTTGTCCAGCGAGAGTATGTCCGGGGCCACCTTCGAGATCCAGTAGGTGTCATAGACACGGGTCGGCCAGACGTGCGCGCTGCCCAGCTTGCCGAAGTCGGTGTAGTGCCCCGGCCACGGCCGGTCCCGCAGGAGCTGGGCGTGGTACTTCGCTCCGCGGCGGCAGGTGCTCAGGCATGCGGCCTTCAGCTTGCCCTCGGGCAGCTTGGGGATCAGCCGCGCCAGTATGGGCGGCGCGTACCAGAACGAGGAGCACCCCGACTCCCGCTTGGCCGGGTACTCGAGGTCGATGCTGGCGATCTTGTCGGCCATGGCTTCCAGATCGCGCAGGTAGGCCGCGTCGCCCGTGGTCATGTAGAGCTCGGCCAGTGCGCCGGCCACGGCCTGATCGCGGCCGATGGTCCGCTCGTAGAAGTAGGCCGTGTTGCGGTAGACCTCGTCGTGCGTGCGGAAGTACTGGTAGGCCCTCCGCGCGGCGTCGAGGCACGTCTGGGCCAGCTCCGGCCGGGCCTGCCGCAGCACGCGGCTGACGGCGCAGAGCGTCGTCGCCTGCATGAGCTGGAGTTCGGAGTGATGGTCCACGTAGACGTGACGCTCGTCGCCGGTGCCGGGCTTGTTATCGGTGCCCGTGCCCCAGCCGCCGGGGCTGCTACGCAAGTGCGGCTGCTCGACCACGCCGACGTAGCTGCGCCCGTCCGGCTGCATCATGCTCAGCAGCCAGATGGTGCCCCACTCGATCTGCTGGAGAAGGTCGGGCGTGCCGTCCGGCTGGCCCAGCTTGAACGTCTGCGCGTCCACGTCCAGCGTGGCCACGTCGCGGTCCAGGCCGAACTCCTCGTAGGCGAGCGCCAGCACGTAGGTGGAGAAGCCCTGCGCGTAGATGTTCAGGTCGCAGTCGCCGGCGTCGTGCCAGCCGCCCTTGGCGCAGGGGATGGCGTCGCCGGCCTTATAGGGCGTGCCCGTGCATTCATAGGAGCGGAAGCCGTCCGTGCCGCCGTACTTGGCCGCCACGCGGATTCCGTCGTCCATGTGGCAGAAGGGGTGGCCCGGAATGCCCGGCCCCAGGTCAACCTGCGCGTGGCACATCTGGAAGGGCACCAGGCAGTCCAACGTCGGCTCCCAGAGCCTATCCTCGAAGATGCTCTGGCGGATGGGGAACTCCACGGTGCCGCGGGCCCAGACCACGCGGTAGTCGCCCGGCTCCCTGACCTGCGAGAAGTCGAACATGGCGAACGCGCCTTGCATGTGGCGCAGCGTCACGGTCTGGCCGAAGCGCCCCTGGGCCACCACCGTGCCGTCGGCGCGCTGAAGCTGGACGCGATCCTCGGCCGGGCGCGACAGGTGCTTGGGCCATTCCAGCACCACCTTCTTCTCCCCGTTGGCGGGGTAGCCGATCGGGGAGTAGCGGACGGCCCACGTGTCCTCCTCGCGCATCTGCGGGAGGGTCAGGTAGAGGTCGACGTATTCACCGGGGGCCTCCGGAAAGCCGACGCCCACGAGGTACTTCAGGTCCTGCCATCGGCGCCGGTCGGTAACGCCCATCCCGCGCTCGCATTCGAGGATCAGGTTGAGCGACGGGTCATCGGCGTTGCACTCGATCCTGCGGGCGTTGGAGACAACCGTCTGGCCCTCCTCCGAGTAGGTCTCGGGCAGCTTGACGAGCTTGCCGTCGGCACGGATCGTCGCTGCGCGGTAGTTGTTGAACGGCAATTCAAAGAAAAAGCTCTCCCAGTGGCTGCCCTTCCAGTTCCCGTTGCGGCGGAAGCGGATGCGGACGCGGTTGCCCGCGATGGAGACCTGCTGGTCGTAGGAGACCCCCGCCCTGGGGATGTTGCCGCGGAACGTGATCACACCGTTGGCCATGTCCACCTTCTTCTCGGGCATGCGGGAGAACGGGTAGTAGCCCGCGTCGCCCTGGCACTCGATGCCCGCGTTGTAGATGATGACCTCCGTGCCCTTCAGCACGTGCACGCCGGCGGTCTCATGGCTCGTGACCAGGAACGGGCCCTGCTGGATGCTCCCGTCCGGCAGCGGCACCGGCCTCTGCACCTGTGCGCGGCAGACCTGCCCGCCCAACGCAAACGCTACGATCGTCACGGCAATCAACACCGGAGTGCGTCTCATCAGCGCGTTCCTCCTGCCAGGAAGCAAGTGGATTGACCTCTCAGAAACCTGACTTCTTCATCGCGTTGACCGCGAACAGATAGAGCGTCGTCTCGGCGATCGTGCACTCGCCGTTCGGCACGTTGCCTTCGTCGAAGTAGTAGAGCACGTTATCCGGAAAGTACGGGTTCACGGCGGTGATGCCGGGCACGGGGGCGCCCGGCACGGTGCCCAGTTCCGGCTTGAACACGTATCGGAGGTGGAGCGAGAAGATGTGCTTCGGCCCGTCCAGGCCGATCCCGGACACGAAGGCCACGTTGCTGAAGGGATGGAATCCGTAGGTCCAGAGCATGGGCAGCACGGCCTTATCCACCGAGACAACGTCCCCCGCGACCTGCGATATCCAGTAGGCGTCGAACGCGCGCACGTGCGGCGCCGCGGTGTTGCCCAGCTTGCCGAAGTCGGTATAGTGCCCCGCCCAGGGGCGCCCGCTCAGGCGATCGGAGTGGAACCGGGCGGCCCTGCGGCAGGTGTCTACGCACGCAGCCTTCAGCCCGCCCTCGGGCAGCCGCTGCGCAAGGCGGGCCAGCACGGGCGGCGCGTACCAGAATGAAGCGCCGCTCGACTCCTGTTTGGCGGGGTAGTCGAGATCCAGGTTCTGTATCTTGTCCGTCATCGCCTCCAGCTCGCGCAGGTAGGCCGGATCGCCCGTGGTCATGTAGAGTTCGCCGAGCGCCACGGCGACGTTGCCGTCCCGGCCCTTCGTGCTCGGATAGAAGTAGGCCGTCCGGCGGTAGACCTCGTCGTGGGTGCAGAAGTACTCGTAGGCCTTCCGCGCGGCCTGGAGGCACGTCTGGGCCAGCTCCGGCCGGGCCTGCTTCAGCGCCCGGCTCGCGGCGCACAGGGCGGCCGCCTGCATGCACTGGAGTTCGGAGTGGTAGTCCACGTAGACGTGCCGCTCGTCGCCCGTGCCGGGCTTGTTGTCCGTGGATTGCTCCCAGGCGACGTCATTGCGCCGGAGCTGGGGCTGCACGACGACGCCCACGTAACTGCGCCCGTCCGGCTGAATCATGCTCAGCAGCCACAGGGCGCCCCACTCGACCTGCTGCAAGATGTCGGGCATGCCGTCGGGCCGGCCCGCCGTGAAGGTCTGCGCGTTCACGTCCAGCGTGGCCACGTCGCGATCCAGGCCGAACTCCTCGTAGGCCAGCGCCAGGACGTAGGTGGAGAAGCCCTGCGCATAGATGTTCAGGTCGCAGTCGCCGGCGTCGTGCCAGCCGCCCTTCGCGCAGGGGATGGGGTCGCCCGCATTGTACGGCGTGCCCGTGCACTCGTAGGCGACGAAGCCGTCCGTGCCCGGGAACTTCGCCGGCACGCGGATCCCGTCGTCCATGTGGCAGTACGCATGGCCCGTGACGTTCGGCCCGAGGTTCACCTGCGCGTGGCACATCTGGAACGGGATGAAGTAGTCGAGTGTAGGCTCCCAGAGCCTGTCCTCGAAGACGCTCTGGCGGATGGGGAACTCCACGGCGCCGCGGGCCCAGACGGCACGGTAGTCGCCCGGCTCCCTGACCTCGGAAAAATCGAACATGGCGAAGCTGCTCTGCATGTGGCGCAGCGTGACCGTCTGGCCGAAGCGCCCCTCCTTGACCACCGTGCCGTCGGCGCGCTGGAGCTGCACGCGATCCTCGGACGGACGCGACAGGTGCTTGGGCCATTCCAGCACCACTTTCTTCTCTCCGTTGACGGGGTAGCCGATCGGGGAGTAGCGCACGGCCCACGCGTCTTCTTCGCGCATCTGCGGGAGGGTCAGGTAGAGGTCCATCGGCTGTCCGGCGGCCTCGGGGATGCCCATGCTCACCAGGTAGCAGGGGTCGCTGAAGCTGCGCCGATCGATAACGCTCATGCCACCGTCGCACTCGATGATCAGGTTCAGCGAGGGATCGTCGGCGTTGCACTCGACCCGGCGCGCCCCGGCGACGACCCTTTCGGTCTGTGCGGAGTAAGTCTCGGGCAGCTTGACGAGCTTGCCGTCGGCGCGGATCTGCGCCCCCCGGTAGTTGTTGAACGGCAGCTCAAGGAAGAAGCTCTCCCAGTGGTTGCCCGTCCAGTTGCCCTGGCGCCGGACTCGGATGCGGATGCGGCCGCCTTCGATTGAAGCCTGCTGATCGTAGGAGACCCCGGCGGCGGGGATTGTGCCGCGAAATGCGATCGTGCCGTTGCCCAGGTCGACCTTCTTCTCCGGCATGCGGTCATAGGGCCAGTAGCCGGACTTGCCTGTGAAGCCGCAGAAGACGCCCGTACCCATCACGACGACGTCCGAGCCTTTCATCACGCCCAAGCCGCCGTTGGGGTCACCGAAGAGCAAGAACGGCCCCTGCTGGATACGGCCGTCCGGCAGCGGCATCGGCCGCTGCACCTGGGCGCGGCAGACCGGCCCGCCTGCCACAATGGCCACGAGCGCCAGAACGCCTAACACCTTCCGCAGCTTGCCCATCAGGTCCCTCCCTTTCGGCACTTCGGTGAGTTCCCATTCCACGGCGGCAGGCGCGCTCCTCCCCGCACGCGCGCCCGCCGGACGGTCCGGTCTGCGCGGCACGAGACTCCCGGGAAGTGGACGCCCCGCGGTGCTCATGGTACACGCCGCGCCGGAAGCCTGTCAATTGGACTGCGCCCACCGCCGGCACGCCGCGACCATCGCGCTACGGCAACAGAGAAGGGCGCCGATTGGGGGCTCGGGCGCCCCTGGCCCGCCGCTCCATCGGTTGCCCCTCAGTGTCCTACCAGGTTATGTAGTGCGTGACTTCCTGCGCCGTGGCCGGGTCCTTCCCTGTGAAGCGCGCGTAACTGGGATGCCTGAAGTCCTCGATGGCGTCCAGGTGCCGGTAGTAGTCCAGAGTCATCCGGTCGCGCACGTCGGGACGTTCGTCGTAGAGGTTGTCGAGTTCGTGGGGATCTCCCGTAAGGTGGTACAGCTCACCGTAGGGCTTGCCCGCGTAGTGGATCAGTTTCCACTCGCGGGTTCGCAGGCATCGCTTGTCGACCGCCTCGGCGTATACTGCCTCCCTGGGCTCAAACTTGCCGCCGTCCCTCGTTACCAGGGCCGACAGGTCCCGGCCCTGCACCCATTCCGGCACCTCCAGGCCCGCAAGCCTGCAAATGGTGGGGAAGAGGTCCACGGACTCGGTCAGATCTTCTGATCGGAACCCTTGCTGCCCCTCGCCCGGCACGTGGATGAGGAACGGCACGTGCAACATGCAGTCCAGCAGGAACGGCGCCTTGCACGGGATGCCGTGGTCGCCAACGAACTCCCCGTGGTCGCTCGTGAAGACGATGATCGTGTCATCGGCCAGCCCCTGCTGCCTGAGAGTCTCCAGGACAAGGCCAAGCTGCCAGTCGATCTGAGAAACCATGCCGTAGTAAGCCGCCTTCATCTCGCGGAACGTCTGCTCGGAGGCGTCTGCAAAGGGATAGAACTTGTGGTTCTCCGCCTGGAAGTAGAGCCGGTATTCGACGGGCTTCTTGTCCAGATCGTCCTCTGCCCGCTCGAACGGCGGGACATCGTCCGGGCCGTACATCGTGGCGAACCGCCCGGAAGGCACGTATGGATGGTGCGGCCCGTAGAAGCCGAGCCAGAGGAAGAACGGTTTGCGCCCGTCCAGCCGCTGCAGGTACTCGCGGGTCCTCATGCCCACGTAGGCGTCCAGGTGACAGTCTTCCGGCTGATCCGGTTGCGGCACTGCGCCGAGCCGCTCCCGAAAGCGCGGCAGCGCAAAGCCCGTCCGATACTCGAACCCCCGGGACCTGACGTACTCGATGAAGGGATTGTCGGCGTCCATGTTTCGGATCGACGCCGCTTCGCGGTGATCCATCGCTTCGTGGAAGCGCCTCTGGTCGAGATGGTACTTGCCGATGCACGCGGTCGTGTAGTCATGTTCCTTGAAGTGCTCAAGCAGCGTGACCTCATTCTCGCTCAGGTCGTTGAAGTTCCATCGCACGCCGTGGTTACACGGGTAGCGTCCGGTCATCATCGAAGCGCGCGACGGATGGCAGACCGGGTTCTGCGCGAAGTGCTGCGAGAAACTGACGGACCGCGACGCCAGCTCATCTATGGCCGGGGTCTGCATCACGGGATCCCCGGTGAAGGACAGCTTGTCGTAGCGAAGGTGATCTGTCGTGATGAAAAGGATGTTCGGTTGGTCGGCCATGGGGGGATTCTCTCCGGCGCTCGGGAAAAGAGGTAACTCGCTTACTTTAACGCCAGCGCGCGGCGCCTTCAATGCCAGTGATTCTCCGCTCCCCTTGCGTGGCCGGCCCCCACGCCGCGCTGCCGGCTCAGTAGTAATCCTCCCACGGCATGTTGTACCACGAGACAAACTCCGCCAAGGCATTGTCGGCAATGCTGTAGGGCGTGCCCCGAGAATTGGTCCGGTGGTTGACCATGCCGGCCTCTTTGCACAGGCAGTCTATCAGCTCGAACAGCTTCTCAGAATAAGGGCAGCGTTCATACAGAAGATGTGGTTCTTCTTCGACGGCGAGCAGCGCTTCTCCCAGGCTGCCCTCCTCCGGCTGCGCGGGCAACCGATGGACGGCGTATCTGAGCATCCCGGCGATCACGACGCTGATGCGGTGCGTTCGCGCGGACGGCCCGATTTCCTTCAGCATGTCCAGGAACGCCGTGCAGGTCTGGGCGCAGACAATCCGTCGGAACTCCTCAAGCATCTTCGATCTCCGCAGAGATCATCAGGACGGAACGCACGCCGTCAGATTCTACGTCAACCTCCGGCCGGTCGCAACACTTCCAGACGGAACCCGGGGGACAGCCGTGCCGGCATCTGAAGGCCGGCCCTCCTGCGTTCGGTTGCTGTGCTTTGCCATGCGGCGTCGCTCCACATACAATATCGGGGGCTCCCGAGCCGTGGCGGCTGGGTCAGGCGAGCGAAGCCGTTTTGCGCGAGGGCTATAGGAGCATCTGGCGGCCGAGAACATGGTCGGCGCCATCGAGCGTCAGGACAGCGCCACGCTGCTGCTGATCCTGGGCAACTTGAGAGGTGAGGATGAAACGGGATTCGTTCATAGGCGGCCTCCAGCAGGAGGATGTGCTGGTCTTCGTGGGTGCGCACCCGGACGACGAGACGCTGGCCGGCCCACTGCTGGCCTACTGCGCCGGCCGCTGCCGGGAGCTGGTGGTCGTGTCCCTGACCAAGGGCGAATCGGGATGGAACCTGGGCAAGGAGGACCTGACGCAGACCCTCGGTCAGGTGCGCGCGAAGGAGTTCGACTCGGCCGTCCGCACGCTGGGCGGCACGGCCGTGACCTTCGACTATGTGAACGGCAGGTCACGGGCCCACCCGCAGGGCCTGGCCGTGCTCGAACTGAAGGATGCGGGCCACCGGCGCTGGACGGCCCCGGGGGGCCGCGATACAACGGCCGAGGCGATCTACGAGCGATGGACGCAAGAGGACGGCGACCCGGCGGTGAAGCTCGCCGACTTCCTGCGCGAGAGAAAGGCCAGCCTCGTCATTGCCCTTGAGCCGGAGAAGGGAGTGACCAACCACCTGGAGCACGTCGCCGCCACCCGAGCGGTAATCGCCGCCGTGAGACAGTGCAACCGGCAGGGCGGGCCGAAGCTCCGCCTCTACTACGTCGTAGACCCGTCCGATGCACCCGAAGCTGCGGAGCACATCGCCACCAGCGACCTGAGCGGAGCCGGCGGCAAGGACTACGGCAGGATCGCCCAGAAGGCCAAGGCGTTCTACGTCAGCCAGTTCATCTTCGACCCGGCCGGTGAGCCCGGCGGTGAGCGACGGACGGAACAATGCCTCCTACGGGCGACGGACGTCGAGTAGGCGGCAACGGCGGGGAAAGACCATTCGCGCAGGGCCGATCGTGTTCCTGCAGGTCCGTAACGTCCACCGGGGCAGCCGGTTCCGGGACCGTACTGACTTGGGATCCTTTCCTTAACCCTCGTCTGCGCCAGCGGACCCCGGCGCAAACACCATCGCGACAAACCCGCAACCGGGCACGCTGCCATCAAGCGCGCGCACCTCGCCGAGTTCCTCCTCCGGCCCCGTCGGAAGCGTGCTGGCTGCCCCCATCAGGCGCAAGCCTGCAACACTCGCCATGTCCACTGCTTCACGGGCCGTGTAGAACCGCGCAACGGAGTAGAAGGGGTGGCCCTCTTTGCTCTTGCGCATGTACTCCTTACCCCACGCGCTGTCCGCCGGCACAAAGCCGACGAGCAGCCGGCCGTCGGGCTGGAGCACGCGCGCGAATTCCCGCATCGCCCGCTCGGGATCATCCAGGAAGCAGAGCGTGACAGCCAGGAGGATGCCTTCCAGTTCGTTGTCTTCGTAGGGCAGGTCTTCCGCAACGCCCCGGGCTGTCCTTATTCCGCGTGCGGCGGCGATCTCCAACAGGGGCAGAGACGGATCGACTCCTTCTGGCACGCGAAGCGCCTGCGCGAAACGGCCGCTTCCGACTCCCACCTCGACCAATCCGGAACGGTTCGCCGGCATCAGACGCTCCAGGCAGTCCACTTCGGCACGGAATATGGCCGCGCCCCGCGCGGAATCGAACCAGGCGTCGTAATGGTGGGCCAGCCTATCGAACACCGTCGGAGTCATCTCGTTGCTTCGCTTTCCGTTCTCGAATGCCGTGCTTCACTCGCTCCCCATGTGAAGAAAGGGGCAAGTGCGCGCTCCCGGTTGGCCGCCAGCACGCTTCACTCCCTCACGAGGTAGTACTTCCGGTGAGCGCGCTTCTCGGAGTCGAGGCGACTTTCCGCGAGGAACTGCTCGACGTATTTCACGACTTCGTTCCGGTGCATTCCCAGGCCGGAGGCGATGTCCTCTATCGTGCAGGGGCGTCGCCGAAGGAGCGCCATCACATCCTCTCCCCGCGCGGCAAAAGCCGGCTGCTCGTGGACGTGTTGGTAGTCGGCCACCACCTCCGCGTTCTCTGCAATCAGGGGGGCCAGGCGGGCCATCTCCTCCGGTCGCACGGGAAAGGCGAACTCCTCCGCAGGCGGCCGGCTCACCGTGTTAAGTTGCACCCTGTCCGGCCCAATGCGTCGCACCACCCGACCTATGGCTTCTGCCTCCGCCCGGACGCCGGTTACGCCCCCGAGCAGGAAGACCTCGAGCCAGTACTGGCCGCCGTATTCCTGCCGGAATGCCACCAGCCCCTCAACCATCCGGTCGAACGACAGTCCCGGGGCCGGGCGGTTCACGTACTGGAACATGCGCGCATTGCCGGCATCGAGGGAAGGTATCACGAGGTCAGCCCGCTGCAGATCGTCCCGTAGTGCTTTCTGCCATAGGAGCGAACCGTTCGTCAGGACGGCAACCGGAATGTCGGTCATGTTCTTGATGCTTGCGATCAGTTCGCCGATGCGGGAGAACAAGGCGGGCTCGCCCGAGCCGGACAGCGTGATGTAGTCGGGCTGGGAGGCCAGTTTGGGCTTGACCTGCTCGAGCACCGCGTCCAGGGGGACCCATTCCTTCCTTTCGGTGGTCTTCACCGTCGTGCGGCCCAACTGGCAGTAGACGCAGTCGTAGCTGCACGTCTTGAACGGCACGAGGTCAATGCCGAGCGACCGACCAAGCCGTCGTGAGGGCACCGGTCCGAACACAAGAGATTCTGCTTCGCCCATAGTCCGGCTTCTTCCAGGAGTCGTAGAGACTCGTTATCGCACCGGCTCTGCCGCCTGCGCTGGCGGAGCAGTCCGGGGGCCATGCAAGACGCACCTGCAAGGCAAGAGATCACACGGGACAGACGTTGCACGCCTTCACGATGAGCACGCACCCGCCCTCAGACGCGGCGCTATCGTAGGCCAGGCGCAGTGCCTCGAAGACCGTCTGGCTTTCTCCCGCGACGTTGGAGCTGATGTCGCCGACTTCGCCCCGGCACCCGTGCTCCCTGAGCGTTCGAATGAACGCCTTCACCCCTGGTTCGAGTTTCCTCTGTCCCAAGGGATAAAGGCTGACTTCAGCTTCGACTTCCATGGCCATTCCGCCTTGCTTCCTTCGCATCTGCTCCACGATCGGCGCAGTTGCGGCGCCGAAGGTCGCCCGCCGAGCCCTGGGGTCAGAAAGCATCGCCAATCGCTGACAGCCGATCAATCGTCTGCTCGGCCACCTTCTTCTCCTTCATGAAGTAGCGCTGCATCCGCTCAATCAGTGCGCGTTTCTCCTCAGCCGTATCGAAGTGCTCCAGCAGCCGGCGCGTCCAGGCAAGGTTCGCCTCTATTTCCTTGGGTATCCTCTCGCTGTCGTGCCTGACGGCCTCTTCCGCGCAGACGTCGTGACAGCGCCCGCAGCGAATGCATTCCTCGTCATTGATGCAAGCGGTCTCGTCGATCATGGAGATCGCACTCACCGGACATTCTTCCACGCAGACGCCGCAGCCGACGCACATCTCGTCATTCACCCAGGGCATTCGCTTTGCTCCTTTGCTGGCTGAGAGTTCATCACGATTCCCGTTCGCCGCCGAGTCGCTTGCGAGCGTGTACAAGCAGGTAGTCACCTGCCTTATGGCAACTGACCTCCTCGAAACCACGCTGCGGCAGTAGCCGCCGCCATTCCTGCCGTGAGATGGCCAGGAAGCTATGCCATCCGTGATGCATGAAACCTTCCAAGCCGACCAGGAAGTCCATGCACAGGAAGACTCCGCCCGGCTTCAGCAACCGATGGACCGCCTCCAGACACCCCCTCTGGTCCTTCATGCAGTGAATCGCCTGGCTGGTGACCACATAGTCGAAGCCCTCGTGCGTCCCCACGAGGTCAGCAACGGCTGCCTCCCGGAACTCGACATCTCCGCCACGTGACTTCGCCTTCTCGATGGCTGACCTGATGCTGTCCTTGGAGTAGTCGAAGTCGCCCGAATCTATTCCCAGTACGCGATAGCCCTCATCGGCGGCTCTGAGGGCCAGGAACCCTTCGCCTGTGCCGACGTCCAGGACGGTTTCCCGCCTTGCGGCGGGGCCCATGAGCTTCAGCAGCTTTCGGGCAGCCCTTTCCTTGCCGTTCGACTTCGCGTCCTTCTGTTCCTCGTAGCTGGCGAGTCGGTCTTGGCCTGGAGCTGTGAGGCGCCATTTGCGCTCGGGCCGCTCGATCAGCCCGCGTCTTGCCAGTTGGCCCAGCGACAGGTTGACATCACGCTCTCCGACCACAAGCGGACCTGAAGGCCGGTACTCACGGTTCCCGGCGCTTTTCTCTTCGATAGCCCGGCGCATTTCCTGCGCTGACATGTCCCCGTCCTTCAAGAGGACCAGGACGTAGTAACGGAGGAACTCCCTGATGTTCGGTCCCTCCCGCGGTTTCGCAGCGCTGGGGTGCGTCTCCTCTCCTGCTGCCGGCCTGCCGGCCGCCGCCCTTTGCACGTTCGCATTCATGGCCCTACTCCGCCGCCCGCAAGAGCAGTCTCCGCAGCCGGTCCAGGGAAATGTCAACGGGGTCGATTGCGATCTTCATCCAGTCGGAGAAGGCGAGGACCTCTTCGGGGCTCTGCTGCGAGTACCGCTCAAAGAACCCGACCCCGTCCAGAAGGACGGCCCTGTCGTTCTGCGGGAACGTCTCGTTCGCCTTGCCCGGGTCCCAGTCCCGGAAGATGTACCGCCAGTGCCTCATCCAGCCGGGCGTGAGCCAGTAGACCTTCTGCCCATCCGCGATTCGCTCCCGCTCGTGGGCATCAGCCAACATGTCCACGCAGTTCAGGGCGTCCACTCGCGCAATCGACGCTCCTTGCTCGCGGAGCAGGGCGTCGACGTCCCGCGAAGGGTCGCTGTAATCCACGAAGCACCTGGAGCCGTAGAGCACGATGGTTTTGTCCGCCGCCTCCCGGGCTTTGCCCAGTTGCCTGGTGAGTTGCTCCTCAAGCTCCTTGGGCGCTTCGTGCAGGCCGGGCGCAGTGAAAAACACACGCTCCGCATCCAGGAATCCCTCCCGCTGCAAAGCACGAAGCTCTTCGCGGAGAGTCCCACAGGAGACAACGGCGTGGCGGGCGAAGGACGCTTCAGCACTCAAGGCGGACACCTTTCTGTGAGCGGGGCAGGGGATCAAGCCGCACGGAAAGTTCTAGTGCTTGAATTATGTTCTACGGCCAGTATAATATCTCATAGGCATAACTTCAACCGCTGGAGAACCCGCTGATGGCCGAGCAGCTCAGCGCGACGCTGGAAGATTATCTGGAGACCATCTTCCGCATCGAACAGGAGAAACGGTTCGCCCGCGTCCGTGACATCTCTGCTTCGCTCGACGTGGCCAAATCCGCCGTAACGACTGCGTTGCAGAGCCTCTCCGGGAAGGGACTGGTCAACTACGAGCCGTACGAGCCGGTCACGCTTTCGCCAGAAGGACGCGAGAGGGCGGAACGGATCGCCCTGCGCCACCGGGTCATTGAGGACTTCCTGAGGAATGTTCTCGGGCTGGAC
>CAZSET010000027.1:17885-24565 GCA_964605915.1 uncultured candidatus Brocadiaceae bacterium
CTCCCTTGCCTGCGGCATGGAGCACGGCATAGACAGGGACGCGCTGGATCGCTTCGTTTGTTTCCTGGCTTTCGTTGGAACGCCCCGCGAGCGAGGAGAGAGCTGGCTGGAAGAGTTTCGGCGGTTCATCCGGGAGGGAACGGCCGAGAGGACGTGCGAGGAGTGCATGCAGCAGTACCTGGGGAGTGCTGCAATCGGAGGAGGGGGCGAAGCACCGTGATGGCGGCGCGGGGACAAGTCATGCCAGATGAAGTGAAAGAAACGCTGAAGAACCTGAAGGCAAAGGTCGCCGCCCTGCAGAAGCAGGCCAGGGACCTGCAAGAGCGCGTGGAGCGAATCGGCGCAACCGGCCGCCGTAAACGCCATGCAGTCGTGGACCGCACACGCTGCACCGGGTGCGGACTGTGCGGAGAGATCTGCCCGGTCGGGGCCATCAGAGTGACCTACGTGCCCAACATCGATGCGGCGCGCTGCACGGGCTGCGGCACCTGCGTGCAGAACTGCCCCCAGGGCGCGATTCATCTGACAAGAGCCGCAACAACGCCTGCCGCGGAGCCTCGAAGTGCTTGAGTGGATAGACGACCGCGATCATCTTCGCAGGGCACAGCAGGAGCACGGTAAGTTCCTTGTGCTGGCCTTCTGGGGAGAGTTCTCCGACGCCGCCCAGCGCGCCCTTGCAGAACTGGAGGAGTTCAGCCGGGAGCAAGACGACGTGCCGGTGTATGTGGTCGACGTGCAGCGAGTCCGAGGGCTGCATAAGGAGTTCGGGGTGAATTCGGTCCCGACCATCCTGGGTGTTGAGAACGGCAAGGTGACCAAGTCCATCGAGGGTGTGCAGAGCGCCAGGTTCTACGCGGTGCACCTCTCAGGGGCGAAGGCCAGCGGGGCCCGAGGGACGGGGCAGGCGACGGTGCGGAGGGTGATCGTCTATAGCGGGCCGGGTTGCCCGGCCTGCGGGCAGTTGAAGACTTACCTGCGCCGGCATGGCGTGGGGTTCCGCGAAGTGGACATCTCCCGCGATCAGCGGGCGGCCGAGAAGATAGCGCGGCGCAGCGGCATGATGGCTGTTCCGCAGACAGACATCAACGGCCGACTGGTCGTCGGTTTCGACCGTGCGAAGCTGGACAGCCTACTTGGCATTCAATCCGAAGGGGTGAAATCATGAAGATACGTCCCATCAACGCTCACGTGCTCGTCAAGCCTCTGGAAGCTGCCGACAGGACCCCCGGCGGCGTCTACCTGCCCGATACCGCCAGAGAGAGACAAACCGAAGGCACGGTGATCGGCGTGGCGGAGGATGCCACCGAAGAGGTGGCGGCGGGGGACCGCGTGATCTACAAGGAATTCGCCGGCACCGAGATCCGAATGGACGGGGAGGAATACATCCTGCTGCCCTCCGAGGATTTGCTGGTCAAGTACGTCGCCGCTGACAAAATCCCCGAGTAGCCCCTGATTGAGGGTGAGAAGAAGATGGCCGCCGCAGCTTGGCTCTGCGTTGAGGACTGCGCCAACGAGGCCATCTCCCTGCCGCAAGGCCGTGGATGCCATGACAGAGAACGAATGCCGCAGCAAAGTCCGCTGCGCGATGAGTGACAGGACAGGCGTGTTGCGTTTCGAGAGCTTCGACATCGTCGACGCTCCGGAGCGTGCGGGCACAGCACAGACGATTCACCGGTATCTGGTGGGACGAGCGCTGGCGGAGGCAGACGCTGCCCGCATCCGCAAGATGGGTCGCGATGGCGACGTCGTGTGCGCGCGGGTGGTGGCTCAGATGGTCGCCGAGTCCCAGGCTGCCTTTGGGCACGGCGGGCCGCTGGCCGGCAGCCATGCTGCCGAGTCCCCGCGTCCTTCAGCGAGGAAGGAGATGGCATGATCGCACAGGAACTGAAGCCGCTGGAAGAGATCCTTGGTTACCTGGAAGGCAAGCGGAAGGTCGTCCTCTATGGATGCGGCGGCTGCGCCACCATCTTCCACACGGGCGGCGAACCGGAAGTCAAAGCCATGGAAGAGACGCTGACCGAGCACGGCAAGGAGGTGCTGGCTGCCATCGCGCCGCCGTTCGGGGAATTCACCTGCTACCTGCCGTGGAGCCAGCCACGGCTCAGCCAGTACCGAGAAGAGGTGGAGCAGTGCGATGCGCTGCTGATGCTGTGCTGCGGAGACGGGCTTCAGACGGTGTGGGACCACATCATCGAGGATGAGTTCGGGCTGGTCAAGCCTGTCTACCCGGCCACGAATCCGATCGGCCACATGGGCGGGGGCCCGAGCCTGTTTGAGGAGAAGTGCCGGCAGTGCGGCGATTGCGAGCTCGGCCGACTCGTCGGCATCTGCCCGCTCACGCAGTGCCCCAAAGGCATGATGAACGGCCCGTGCGGAGGTGTCTCCCTGGAAGGGAAGTGCGAGGTCAACACGGACCGCGATTGCGCCTGGATTCGCATCTACAGGCGCTTGAAGGCCCTGGGCGGCCTGGACAAGCTCCGGGAGATCAACCCCCCGAAGGACTGGAGCAAGATGACTCGCCCCCGCACCATTGAGGTGGAGCCGCTGCAGATGCCGTGATGCATGGGGGGCTTCGACTCAGCTCGGCGCCGCCCGCCTGCGCTCGATGCAGGGAAGGCCGGAACATGAGCTCCAGCCATTGGAAAGAGCAAATCCAGGCTGAAAGGGAACAGAAGGATCTCTTCTTTGCCACCCATCCCCAGTCGCCTCTGCCGGTTCGAGAGCGCCGTGCTTTCCGCGGATTGGCGTACTTCCCCGCCGATGCGAGCTACCGGTTTGAACTCGATCTGATCGAGCATCCCACCAAAGAGACCATAGAGACAGGCGACACGGCCGGACAGATGCGGACGCTGTGGCGCTGGGGCGCGTTCCGCTTCCAGATCGCCGGCCAACAGTGCGCTTTACAGGCGTACAAGAGCGATCCCGAAGAGGAGAGCCTTTTCGTTCCCTTCCGGGACGTGACCAGCGGCAAGGAGAGCTACGGCGCCGGGCGTTACCTGGACCTGGACCCCGAACGACACCTGACTTCCAAGGGCAAGTGGGTCGTGGACCTCAACGAGGGCTACAACCCGTGGTGCGCATACAGCGAGGATTATGCCTGCCCCTTCGTGCCGCCCGAGAACTGGCTAAAGGTGCCGGTGCGCGCGGGGGAGAAAAGCTACGAACATGGATGACCTCGGCTTTCGGGGGCGGATAGGACCTGCTGAGGAAACCATAGTAACTAGTGACAGAAGATGGCGCCCCCCGAATGACGAGGAACAACGCCGGCGGTACGCGAGCGCCCCTTGTTATGGTTGACCAGCGGGAGCACCGGGGCCCCACGCGGAGCGGAGCGCGAAGGACAAGCGAAGCTGTGCACGTTAGGCACCGCGAGTGCAGGCCGACAAAGCTCCGCGAACACGACGGTGCAAGAAGGGGCGGCCAAAGGGGTTGACTCCGGCCGCTGCACTGGTGCATCAGGCTTTCGGACCTCGGAATGGACCATGGCCCTTGAGGCCCTCTTTCAGGCAGGGGCAATCGGCGGGGCGTGCCATGGGACCGGGGACAGGGGAGGGCACGCTGGAAGTTGCGACTCCGCCCAGTCTAAGCTATAAACAGTGCGGCGAAGTCTTCGGCACCGTCTTCGTGACCGTTCGGTCCCGCAATTGTTCACATCCAGCCGAACGCTGTTCGACGCGATGACGAGGCGCCGGGCAACGAGATCAGGTTCACCAGGGCCAGCGCTCTGAGTTCGGGCATGGCCGCCCTCATCCTGAAGACCGTAACCCGTACCGACCCGTCCAACGCCGTGCGTGTCTGGATCCTCTCCTTCGGCCCGCCGTCGGAGCGTCGCTTCGTGGCGCAAGGGCCGCCGGGCTCGAGCAACGACGATTGCCCTTAGGGAAATCGCTGTTTGCCTTTGAGGTGATCCCGGCGGCCTCTTGCTCTGTTAGGCCAGTTGGGGGGGCCCTGCTGCGTCTGAGGACTGCGGCGCGGGGGGAATCGTGCGACGCCGGGGTTGGCTTTCCCAGAACATGGGAGGATGGCAGCGCTGCCGACAGCGACCGAGGCCTGGAGTCGGCTGACCTTTGTGGGTCCGGGTTGCTCTGCCACGTTTGCGCTCAGGCCTTGAGGTCGTACTGCTTGATTTTCCTCAACAGCGTGCGGTAGCTGATGCCCAGCCTGGCCGCCGCCCTGGTCTTGCAGTTGTCGCAGGCGGCGAGCGCCTGGGCAATGGCGGCCCGCTCCACCTCAGCCCTGGCCTCCTCCAGGCCACCGACCTGCGCGGCCCCCAGACCGGCGCTAGGTGGGCAGTCCGGCCAGGGCTCCAAGATTGCTCGCACGGGCGTGACGAACTGGCCCATGACGACGCCGCGCTTCACCGTGTTCTCCAGCTCCCGCACGTTGCCCGGCCAGGGATGGTCGCAGAGGGATCGCAACTGCCCCTCAGCGAAGGGACGGTATGTGCGGCCGAACTCGGCCGAGTACTTGCGGAGGAAGTAATCCGCCAGCAGCGGGATGTCGTCCCCCCGCTCCCTGAGGGGAGGGACGGTCACTGTCGCCTCCGTCAAACGGTAGAACAGATCCTGCCGGAACGTGCCTTCCCGCACGCGCTTTTCCAGGTTGTCATTGGTCAGTGCGACGATGCGCACGTCCACCTCTACCGTCCGGCAACTGCCCACGGGGATGAAACGCTTCTCATCGATGGCCTGAAGCAGCTTGCCCTGGGCGAACGCGGGGACAGCGGATATCTCGTCCAGCAGGATGGTGCCGTGATTGGCGATACGGAACAGGCCAGGAGCGGCAGACTTGGCATCAGTGAAGGCGCCCTTCTTGTGGCCGAAGAGCTGGCTCTCGAACAGCGTGTCAGGGATGGAAGGGCAGTTCACGCGCACCAGGGGCTGATCGCTGCGTTCCGAACAGCGGTGCATTAGCTCCGCGGCCACGTTCTTGCCCGTGCCGCTCTCACCCTGGATGAGGACGTTCAAGTCGCTGCGGGCCAGGTCGGGCAACTGGCTCTTAATCCGTAGTATCTCGGTGCTGCGGCCGATCAACTCGGGCGCCTGCAAGAACAGGGGCGCCTCCTCCAGCTCCACGGCGAGTGGGGCAGACTGGCCCGACTCCATCCGGCAAACACGCCCCGCGAAGCCCCTCTCCCACGCGCCATCGCACGTGGGCGGCCCGAAGACCACCCGCACGCCTTGACCCTCGCGCAGGCCGTTCTCCTGGACCCGCGCCAGCAGCAATCCGCCGGGGCTGACGTTCGCCGTCATGCCCGGCCCGATCACGCTCCTATCGGCCCCCATCAGTCGGACCGGCAGGCACACCTCCGCCCGGCGATGGCGCCTACGGTCCGCCTTCGGGCTGGCCTCGGTGCCGCTCACCGTTGCTCCTCCGGGAGGCCTTCGCAGCACCTCGCGCTCGTGAGGCGTCAGCGCGGGCCCACCGCCATCCCCCGGCGGGGGCTGCGAACCCGTACAGTCCTTCTCGACGGTCACCTTGGTGCTCACGTAGGTGGAGCCACGCATGACGGTGTCAATGGCCCGCAGGAGCTCGTCGAAGGGACATGCCTTAGGCACATAGGCGTCGGCCCCTGCGGCCAGCATCTGGGTGACGAAGCGTTCATCGGAGTGGATCGAAAGGGCGACGATCTTGGTCCCGGCCACCTCCTGGGTGACGCGGCGGGCGGCCTCGATGCCGCTCAGCTCGGGCATGGTTACGTCCATCACCACGACGTCGGGTCGCAGCTTCTTGACCAGCTCGATGCACTCGCGACCGTTGGCGGCCTGCCCCACGATTTCGTAGCCGCCCTCCCCGCGCAGCAGCGCGCAGAGCCCCTCTCTGAGCACGTCGTGGTCGTCAGCCAGAACGAGCCGCACCGTCACCTGCCTGTCCTCCCCCTCCCAGTGTGATCGCGCCGTCAGCGCTAGCGCCAGCGGCACGCAGGCGGCCCTGCCCTTGGCAGAGGCAATGCTGAACCGCTGCCCGAGGTCCCTGATCCGCTACCGGATGGCGAAGCCGCTTCCTCCGTCGGCCGGGGCTGGCCGGTTTGTTCCCGCGCCCGGTCGAGGTCGGACTTCGCTATGGTACCCCAACGTGCAGGTCTCAGCCGGCGCGGCCGCGTCCAGGGACACAGCGCTTACGGCCGCCTCTCTTCCCAGGATTCCCCATCAGCCCATTACCAACAATCGTACTCCTACACCCCAAAGGCGCGCCAATGCTACCTCCGGGGGGCCAATGTGTCAAGTACATGCTGCCGCTGCAAGTGGCCGTTCCTCAGCTGTAGGCGCTACTGCAAAACCCCACCCTGGCTTCGGCCGGCTGCGATGCAGCAGCGAACCCAGATGCCTGTTCAACAAGGTGACCCGACTGTGCCCTCCGCATTCTCGCCGGGCCAGGAGTACGATGCCATCCGGCGAGAGACGTGCCCGGCTGCACCACCGCGTGATCTCAGGTCCCGCTCTCCGCACGGCCTTATCCATGGGGCAGGGCGGTGGCGGCACCGCGCGGTGACTGGCCTCTGGGAAAGGCACCCTCTTCGTTCGAGCCGGAGCCGGTGTGACAGTTCTGTCAGCCACCTGTCACCGGCCGCGCGGTCTGAGGGGGCCGCCCGCGTATGGTGCGACCGCAGACGGGGCCACGCGGCCTAGTGCTACTTTGTCATGTTCACAAGTTGCGGGCTAAACCAGTAGCCCTTTTGC
>CAZSET010000028.1:0-23905 GCA_964605915.1 uncultured candidatus Brocadiaceae bacterium
GTTCTACCAGTCATCGGGGACGGTGACAGGGAACGCCATGTCGGGCAACGCCGGAGAAGGGGCCAATTTCAACGACTGCCCGTCTGTCGCTTTTCGTGAGAATGAGGTCACACGGAGTCTATACAGTCACGCCGTGTCGGCCTGGTTCTGCCCAGGAATAATCATCGAAGACAACGTTGTCAGCGACAATGGCACGGCTGGTGCCCTATCGGCGATTGCAACGGTTGAGTGCCCGGGGATGGTCCTCAGGAGGAATACGGTTCAGAATAACATTGGAAGGGGCATCAGTGTGTGGGGGCCATCTCCAGACAGCGTCGTCGAGGGGAACACTGTTGCTGGGAATCGGCTAGAGGGTGGGCGTACCGGTAACGGGATCCAGGTCACTGTCAGCGACAGGGTACAAGTGATAGGGAATATCCTAAGAGATAACTCAGGTCCTGATGCTGGGGGAGGGCTGGCTGTCTGGGGCTGTGAAGACTTCTTGATTGCCGAGAACGAGGTAAGGGGCAACTCAGCTGATGCAGCAGGCGGCATGGCGTTCGACGCTGGCCCAGGGCGGATCGCGAACAACGTGATCGTCGACAACGTCGCCGAGGGCTCTGAAGATCCCTTTGCAGGTGGCATCGGCATGTGGAGCGGATCGGGGCCGTTCGTCATTGAGGGGAACACTATTCAGGGGAACCGCGGGGGCCAGCACGCAGGCGGCGTTTTCATCGGAAACGTCTCTGCGGTTCTCCAGGGCAACACAATCACCAGCAACACGGCTATGTACAACGGAGGCGTGGGCTTTGGAAGTGAAGGCGATATCGTGTTCGAGGGTAACACCCTCACTGGCAACTCGGCGCTCAATGGTGGTGCCCTCGGCTGTGCCGGGTGTCCTGTGATTCGCGGGAACACCATCACCGGCAACTCTGCGTCAGGTTCGGCCGGATATACGGGTGCTGCTGTCGTCGTGTGGAGTAGTCCGGATCCTGCTTATCCTCTGATCGAAGACAACGTAATCGCAGAGAACAACTGCGGGGCCATACTGCTCGGCCCAGGGGAGGTGCCTGCCGAGACAGCTTCGATCATCAGACGGAACACCATTCAGCGGAACGCTGGCGACGGCGTGGTTCTTCTCCAAGCATCCCGCGCGACCATCCAGTCCAACTCGCTCGCCGGGAACGGCGGCCTTGGCATTGACCTCGGCGACGACGGGCCGACACCCAATGATCCGGGTGATGGTGACACAGGTCCTAACAACCTCCAGAACTACCCCGTCCTGTCCGCAGCGGACACTGGCGACGGCAGCACCACAGTCGCGGGCAGGCTGGACAGCACTGCCAACACGGCGTTCACGTTGGAGTTCTTCGGCAACAGCGAGCTTGACCCGTCGGGCTTCGGGGAAGGGGAGACGTTACTTGGTTCGGCCGAGGTCATTACGGACGCCGATGGGCAGGTGAGCTTCTTCGTTACGTTACCTGTTGCGGCGGTCGACTCGGGATCAGTGACCGCGACCGCAACCGATCCTGACGGCAACACCTCCGAGTTCTCTGCCGCGGCACCCGCTGCGCCCGAGGTGCTCCAGGACATAGTCGACCAGGTGGAGGAACTCAACCTTCAGCAGGGCATCGACAGCAGCTTGGACGCGAAGCTGGAGGCGGCACAGGGAGCGTTGGACGACCTGAACGAGAACAATGACGTGGCGGCGATCAACAGCCTCCAGGCATTCATCAACGCAGTGGAAGCGCAGCGCGACAAGAAGATACCGGGAGAAGACGCCGACGCGCTGATTGCCGCTGCACAGGCCCTGATCGACGTGTTGCAGGGAGGCTGAGCTCCTGGCCGCACGTCATCAGCCGCGAAAGTCAGTGTGGCATGGGCCGGGCCAGTTCGTTCGGTGGCGCGGAAGTGCCCCGGCACCGTGCGACACGGGTCCGCCCGCGGCGTTAGCAGCGATTTACGGCTTCGCGATGCTGGCGGCGGCGTTCCCCCCGGTGCCTCCAGACACGCGCAACTCACAGAGCGTGCGGCATCTGCCTGGCGCGGACACGAACCACTCCAACTCGCGGCCGTCTGTCACTCCGGCGAGATGGCCCAAGGTGTAGTGCCCGACGCGCGAGAGCAACTCGACGCCCTTGGCCGGCACGAAGTCCACGCGCACGCCCTTGAGTCGGCGCAGTTCGCGGCCCTTGTTCGACACGTGCGTGGGGAACTCGCCGCGGTTGGCGACCCGAACGCGGATGCGGTACACGCCGCCGCCCACGGCTTCCGCCTGCGGACCTTCGATCACCACCCGTGGGTGTCGGTTTGCGTGCGCGAGTGTGAACTTGTACGTCCCCTTTGCAATCTGTTTCAGATCGTCGAGCGTTGGCCCGGCGAGATGCCTCTTCAGCAGCCCGCCTATCTCGACCTTGCCAAGCTGCGGGTGGTCGAACTTGGTCCACTTGCTGAAGACGGGCGCGCGTTTCACCTGCTTGTCCCACCATTTCATCATCTTGCGCAACAGGGCCTCGTGCTCTTGCTCTGACTTAACTGCGAAGATGTCCTCCTTGGTCTTCATGCCTGCGCTGTTCAGAAGCTCGCCCAATTCGAACTCGAATACGAACAAGCCGAGGTGGTGGTACCCGAAGTTGTGGAAGTGGCCGCGGAGGTCGACGTCTCGCTGGTAGTCGCGGTGGTACTTGACCACGGGGATGACGGGGAACTTCGTTTGCCTTGCGCCGATCTCGGCCAGGTCCTGCATGACCTTCACGTCGTCCGCGTCGAGGTCTTCGTCTGCGCCTGTCGACGGCGGCCGCAGCACCGCGTTAGGGCCGTTGTGATAGCCGAGGACGCCGAAGATGTTGTCGCGGCTGAAGACGAAGTCCGCCATCGCGCGCATCTCGGGCTCGCTGAAGGGGAAGTCGCCCGCGCCGTACTGCGCCGGCTCGGGCTGCCAGTCGTAGGACCAGTTGCGGTTCCAGTCGAAGGCCCGGCCCTCGACCTTGATGTTGTCCGTGCCGTCCCATTCGTGGATCATGCCTTCCGGCAGCGTGCGGTAGAAGGGCGGCTTGCTGTCCGCGGTGCGCCGAACGAGCAGGCGCTTGTCCTTGGAATCGGCCACGAACTGGCCGTTGGGGTGCTCTTGCCGCATGGTGAGGATGAGGCCGTCGCCATCCACGTCCTCCTGGTAGAGCGTGTTCGACTCGGGGACCGCGCGGTCTGTGCGGCTGCGGATCGTGCCCGACGTGGCGACGGCGAACTCCGCTCCGTCGGGGTTGATGCGCGGCACGACGTAGAAGGCGACGCGCTTGAGCAGATCGGACTTGCCGTAGTCTGCGCAGAGCTGCCGGCAGGTATGGAGCGCTGCGTGCGTGCCCGACAGTTCCATCGCATGGATGTTGCCGTGGATGAGGTACGCTGGCTTGTCTTCGGCCGGGCCGGTCGACGGGTCGGTGATCGTGAGCAGGTGGATCGGTCGGCCCTCGCGGGAGTCGCCCAGCGACGAAAGCGTTATCAGCTTGGGGCAGGCCTTCGCAAGCTTCCCGACGAAGTCAGTGAGCTCGGCGTACGTGAAGAAGTGATCGAAGGACAGGGCCGGGACGCGTTTGGCCTTCCTGGGTGCGGGCATGGGTTCTTCCTGTCCTCGGGAAGAGGGGCAAGTGGCATCCTCTCGAAGGCGGCGGGCCTTCGGGAGGTCCTTTGCTTAAGTGGCAACGGTGGCCAGCATAGCTTACGCAATGGAGGGGCGGTGTCAACCTTCATTCGCCGCGCAGGCTAAACGCGCCCGACAGCGCCCCGCCAGGCGGGGCGGGGTGAAGCGCTCGATACCTGGCAAAGCCCGAATGAGGCGATCCTGTCACGGTCCGCGAGGACGAGCCCGTTTTCTGGGCCTGCGCAGTCCCGACCTGGCCCCCCTCTACCGGGCCCACGCGGCGGCGCCTGCCGCCCCAGCCCTACTCGCCCACGTCTATGATGAACCGTTGCGTGTCGCTGCCCACCCGCTCGACGCTTGTGCCGACGACCTTCTCCTGGCCCCAGCCGGCCGACCGTTCGTCCAGTTTGCGCACCTCGCGGTCGGTCGTGACGGTAACCACCACGTCCGCCCTGCCGGCCGCGTCCGGCGTGCCGGTCAGCAGTCCCGTGGTCTCGTCCATGTCGAGCCAGCCGGGCCCCTGCTCCAGAGCGTAGACGGGATGCTCTATGTCCCAGAAGCTGGCAGTCACCTTGCCGTCGATAACGCGATTCCTCAAATCACCCAGGGATCGGACGGCGCGGATCTGGCAGCGGTAATCCTGGCCCACCCGGGCCGTCGTTACCGGCCCGGTGTAGATGACAGGCCGCGTCGCAGCGGTATAGTCCGACGGTCCGCTCAGTTTGCCGTTGCCGTCGACCGCCACTACGCGGTAGTAGGCCTTGTTGGCCGCAGGCAAGTCGATCTCCGCACCCAGAACCGCGAGTTGCGTCGCCGTCGTCTCGGCAATGAAGTTGCCCGGGAAAGGCGACGTGAGTTCTTTGCTCGCGCCCACCACCACCGCGTACGGCTCGTCACTGACCGAGAAGCCCCTCTCATCACTCCCGTAGACGCGGTAGCGCACGGGACGCCGGCCCACCGGGTTGGGCTTCCATCGGAGGGTGCCCTGGCGCGCGTTCTTGTCATAGTCCAGCGTTACGTCCAGCGGATGGGCCGGTCCGCGAGCGGTGAAACTCCACGTCCCGCTCCATGGTCCCCACACGCCTTTCTCATCCTTGGCACGCACATGCCAGTAGTACGTCCTGTCGGGTGTGAGCAGCCCCACGTGGGGCAGCGTGTATTGCGCCTTGCCCTTGTCCTTGGTGCGGGAGATGAGCCGGTAGAAGTTGGTGGACAGGGGCCAGCACATGTCAGGCCGGTCGGAGAGCTCGAAGTGGTAGTCCGTCATTCGGTCGCCGTCCGGATCGGCCGGCGGTGTCCACTCGAACACGATGTCCGTGCCGTCCGTCTCCCCGCCGTCGGCAGGGAAAACGGGGGACGGGGACGCCTCGGGCGGCGCCGAGGCGGAACGCTCGACCCACTCATGCGTGATGCGCACGGAGCGTTTGCCGTTCGTCTCGTCCGTGTAAGCGAACGCGTTCTCGCCCACCGCCATGCCGGGCAGCACCAGGGGCGCCATGTGCAGGTCGTTGACGATGCCCAGACGCTTCAGCTGCGCCGCACCCGACAGCCGGCAGCGGAGCATGTAGCTGTAGCGCGGGGATCCCCCGGCGGGCGGGAAGAACTCATCCAGGTTCTTGCCGTTCACGTCCTGCCACGACTTGTCGTCGAACGACAGCGCGAACCGGGCACCATCGTCCTCGCCCTCCAGCCTGCCGCCCACTATCGCGTAGGGACATGACACGGTCCAGACGACCGTGCCTTCCTTCCCGGCTTCGGCGGACAGGCCGTCCGGGCCGGAGTTGACGTTCTCCACGTTGACTGCACCGTTCCTCCACAGGTCCCCGGACAGATCCGGCCGGTACTCCCAGAGGCCGTTGCAGATCATGTTCGGATAGTTGGCCTTCTCCCTGCCGCGCAGCTTGGGCGGGGTGAGATGTCCCCAGCGCCAGACGAGGGCCTCTCCTGGCCTGAGGGTCATGTTCATCGTCGTCCCCTGAACGCAGTTTCGCTCGCCGCTGACCTCGGCCTCGTGAGCGTAGTAAGCAGCGAAGCCCTCGTCCAGACGAGGGTAGTCGCCCAGCAGTATGCCCATCGTGTGCGCGCGCTTGATCAGGTCGTGATCCCGGACTAGGTCCTGATCGTGGGCGACGGTCTTGTTGTCGCGCAGCAGGAAGATGGCGTGCTGATCGCCGTCGAGGTCGTTCCAACGGCCATCGAAGAACACGCGCGCGGTCGTATGCCCTATGGTCCCGGCTGAAGGGCTGACCTTGAGGCCGGCGCGGCGGAACAGTCCGGCCACGGACGTGCCGTTGTTGCCGCACTGATAGCAGCCGAAAACGTTGAACACCCTTACGGGGTCGCTGTCGCCGATGAAGTGATAGTGGTAACGGCATTCCTGGAACCAGATGGCCAGGGCCTTCTCGCGATCGCTCATGCCGGGCTCGATCGCTGCGTTGACGATCTCGTCCATCGTGCGGAACAGGTTCCGGCCGTTGGACAGCCAGGGATTCACCACGTCGGCGTTGCCCACGTTCTCCATGCGCACCGTGCGGTTGGATTCCCAGGTCTGCTCCAGGGCGCCCTCCATGTTCATGCCAACGCCCATCGGCGAGCGGCAGTTCCGGCCGTCCATGGTGCCGCCCTGGGTGATGGCGTACTCATGCCGTCCGGTGGTGATGTCTTCGACGTGCCGCCCGGGCACGTCCGTCGGGTGGGTGTTGGAGGCCCAGGGCTCCAGATGCTCCTGCCGGTCAGATTGTGCCTCGCACATGCGCTGCCCTCCGCCGAAGATCAGAAAGGCGACAGCCACGGTCCAAAGCCACCGATATCTCGTCATCGCGCTCTCCCGACTGCTTGTCCAAGAGGGAATCCCGGCTCCAGGTGCCGAGCAGCGTACTCCGCCGGGCCTCCCGAATCAATGTGACGGGCGCGGGGTGATGGCCCTCGGGCGAAGCACGGCTCACGCACCGCGACCAAAGCCGACGGCGGATGAGGCGGCTCGCCCGGCCAGTTCCTACTGCTGGCGGGAGGGCATGGAGCTCGCCGACGTCGAAATGCTGCCCCGGCCTATTCGACGCGGCGGGGGCGTTCTTCCATCATGAGCCGCTGGCGTACGTCAGCCGCACCGGTGCAGCCCCACACCAGTTTGACGGACACCGCACGCAGCGCTAGCATGGGCGGCACTCGCTGCCCGCAACTTGGGGATCACGCCGGGCACGAGGGGCTGGAGCCGGCAGGGCAAGCCGAATTCACAGGAGGTGCTACAGGATCCATGAGCGGCCATCAGGGATGGATCCCAGCGCGTGAACGTTCGGTCAGTGCGGCCGTCGTTGGCGCCGGCATGTTTGGCACCGCGGTAGTCACGCAGGCCGCCCTCTGTGCGGGTGTTGAGGTGCGCGTCGTCGCCGACGCAGAGCCAGGCAGGGCCCGTCACGCCCTGCGCCTGGCGGGCTTCCCGGACGACCAGATCGCCCGGTGTGACACCCGGAAGTCGGCGCTGTTTGCCATCGAGAGCGGCAGGTGCGTGGCGCTGGAAGATGCCTTGCTGGCCATGGACCTCCCGCTGGACGTGGTTGTCGAGGCCACCGGTGAGCCTGAGGCGGGCGCCCGGCACGCGTTGGAGGCCATATGGCACGGCAAGCACGTCGTGATGGTTAACAAGGAGGCGGACGCCGTCGTCGGCCCCATCTTGAAGCGAACAGCAGACCGCCAGGGCGTGGCCTACCTTCCCGCCGACGGCGATCAGCACGGCCTGCTGATCGGCTTGGTGGCGTGGGCGCGACGGCTCGGGCTCGAGATCATCTGCGGGGGCAAGGCGCGCGTGGGCGAGTTCGTGCTGGAGAAAAGCCCGGCTGGCCTGTCAGTCGGGGGCATCCCCATCGGCAGTGAGCACGAGCGCTTCTTCGACGCCATCCCCCCGGGGGACGCGGCCCGGTTCGTCGCCGGGCGCCGGGATGCCCTGCGCGACCTGCGTCAGGGCGACCAGGGCGACATGGAAGAGCTGGCCATAGTCGCGAACGCCACGGGGCTGCTGCCGGACACGGAACTCCTGCACCGCCCCGTGTTGCGCACGCGCGAGATACCGGAGGCGCTCTCCTGGCGGGCAGAGGGTGGCATCCTGGAGCGCAACGGCGCCGTGGAGGTGGTCACGTGCCTGCGGCGCGCCGACGAGGCCGGGCTTGGCGGCGGCGTGTTCCTCGTCGTGACCTGCCGCAGCAAGTACTCACGGCAGTTCATCGTCGGCAAGGGGCACACTGCGAACTCGGCCGGCACGGCCGCACTCATCTTGCGCCCCTACCACCTGTGCGGCGTCGAGACGCCAACAGCGATCCTGGCGGCTGCGTCCGGCGGGACCTCGGGCTCCCTGACGGACTACCGACCGCGTGTCGACGTGGTGGTGCGCGCAAAGGACGCACTGCGCGCGGGGCGACGGGTCGATGCGGAGCACCTGGAGCCGGAGATTCATCCCGCGATGCCGATCGGGCCCGGCAATGCGCTGCCCCTCCGAATGGTCGTGGGCGCGCCTCTGGCGCAGGGCGTTCCGGCAGGACGGCTCATCACCGCCGACAGCGTCGAGCGGCCGGCCGATTCGGCTCTGTGGGAACTGCGGGGCGAGCAAGACAGGGCCTTCCTCCTTCCCGGACGGTAGAGGGGGCGTCAGGGCAAGGCGGTCCGCTGCTGCCCTCAAGGCACGGGAACGGAGGAATCTCCTTCCGGGCCGTCCCGCCGCCACTCTCCCCCGCTTGCCGGGCCGTGTCATCTTGCGGGCATGTGGGCTTCTACGCCGAACTCCATCCGTGGCGAGCCGGCTTCATGCGCGCCCACGTCAGGTGCGGTGCCTTCATAGTCGTCGTTGAAGTTCGGGATGACAATCCCCCCGTCGTGGCCCGGGCTCGATCTGTCAAGCTGGTACATGCCGCCGGAGCCGCTGGCGGGGCCGTTCCCCGGCGCGTAGACAGGAACTCCTTCGATCCGGTGCGGTTCGGCCCCTTCGTAAGCCAGCACGCGGTTATTGCAGAGGTCATAGTCGAAGGTATTCCGCTTGCTCGCATTGCCGGCCCAGATGCTCTTGCCCCGGGCGCTTGTGTACGTATGCCAGATGTTATTGTGGCTCACCGTTTCGGTAAACGGGCCTCCCCACGCCGCCAGGCACGTGATGACGCCAAGCGGCATTTCGCAACCCGGCAGTTCAGGCTGCAGAACGGTGTTGTGGAGCCAGTACTGCCTGCCGGCGCCGTAGCTTGTCTTATCCCCGAGTTTGCCAAAGACCCCGCGCCCTTTGGCATCCGGGTCGCCGGGCGCGACACGGCTTCTCGCCATCACGTTCCGGAAGATGTACAGCGGTCCCACGGAGCAGGCGGTGGTGGCGATACCCACGTAGGTCTGGTCGAGGTAATTGCCCCAGACACGGACGTTACGGCCCCCGCCCTCGATCTCCAGGGCGTCGTCCCAAACATCCCTCACGATGTTTCCGTACACGTCCGTGTCGGGGCCGGGGAACCCGTTCGTGCTGAAGTTGCGCCAATGGCCCATGCCGTCATTGAAGCAGTGGTCCTCATCCGAGTAGATTTCGTTGTGGCGGAAGACATGATTGCCCGCGTTCTCGCCAAAGACGATCCCTTGCGGCCCGATGGGATGGCTTCCCTGGACGTTCTCCTCTTCCCAATTGCTGGAATCGTATCTTGGGTGATGGATCTTGTTGCGCTGGATCACGATTCGCTGCAACTGCCCGGACCCCCTGATCCCGGCATCTTCGTTCTTGCCGAACCCCAACCTGTTCTTCCTGCCCCATCCGCTGATGTCATTCTCTTCGATGACGACGTCGTGGACATCCTGCAGGTGAATGCCGTCCCGCTGCGCTCCCTTCAGCATCAGGCCCCTGACGATCACGTAAGAGGCCCTGACCTTGACGCAGTTCTCGCTCCGGTCGGCAACGTTGATCGTCGTCCATCCATTCGGCGCAGAGGTGTACAGCACGTATCCTTCCGCCGTTCCCCCCTGGACGACGGTGTACGGTTCCGCCGAGCTGCCGTGCGGGAGGTGGACCGTTCTGGCGATCGGGAAGTCTTCTTTCCACGTGGTGACGGTGATGGATTCGCCGCTCCCGGTGCCCCCAAGGGAGAGCCGCGTCTCGTAGGTCGCACCTGGCTTCAGGTTGACCAGACTGCCGCGGTACTCGCCGTTCCTCGTGTCGTACCACAACGGCAGGGCCTCGTGCCACTGCGCGGCCCCCGGCTCCCGATACACGACATTGCACGGGATTTCCTCGCCGCCCCCCGAGGGATGCCAGTACAGCCCAACGCACTCAAAGGTTGCGATCCCAACCGGCCCGGTTGTGCTCTCGGGCGCTGCCGCTTGGTCCGGCGTGCCTGCGACCGGAATGGCCATCAGGATGATGACGGCGAGACGGAGAACCACGTTGTTGCCGCCTTTCCGGCAGAGGACGGTCCGATGGCGGCCAGCCCGCCCGGGGCCTTCCAGCCTCTGTTATCACGATAGTGCCGCCACCACTGCCCGTCAACTCGTTGCCCATCACCAGCGTGCCCAGAAGTAACGGCGCGCTTGCCGGTTGCATGTCGCCCGTTGTTGCAGCCTGCGACGGAACCTGAGGCCGTGCAAGTCAGCTGTGTTCCGCTGAATAACGCCAGGCTACGGTGCGTGGGGCCCTCAGGGCCATGTCGAGGCCAAGAGCAGAACGCCCAGCCGGGAGCCCACGTGTCTGGCGTGCCAATTGCATTCCTGCTACGCAGCCCAAGCGGCGAGACGGCGCGAGATGTACCTGTTCAGCAGGCCAGGTGGACATGGGAGCAGGGCTCGCCAGGTCGGCGCACACCATCATATGCACCCATCTCTGCAGCCCGACACGAAGCGATGCAGAACGCAGCGCAAGGGTCCACCAGGCGTGCGGCCGGTCTCACGTGGTCCAGTATCGCGAGGTGGACGGCCATGAAGCGAATCGGAGTAGCCCTGGCGTTCGTCGCCTTCCTAACGTTTCCGTCCGCGATCTCCGCCAATCTGATCTGGAACGGCGATTTCGAGCAGGGGGACTGTGAGTTCGTGACAGACTACGCGTACGTGTCTCCTCCGCCGGATCCGCGGCCGGACCCATCGTCTCCCTATTATCTCTCCCTGGACGGACAGTACACGGTGTACACGGACCCCAACGCCGTTCACAGCCGTTTTGCCCTGTACGGAGATCACACAAGTGGGGCAGGCAATATGCTTATCGTCAACGGAGCCAGCGACAGGAACAGCCCGGACGTGTATGTGGTGTGGCAGCAGACGGTCCCTGTGACTCCGAACGCGGATTACGTTCTGACCTACTGTCTGGCCAGTTGTGTCTCGACGTCTCCCGCGGAGATCGAGTGCACGATCAACGGCTCAGTCCTCGGTGCTGAGCTTGCCCCAAACGTGCCGGGGGAGTGGGTCGAGGTGTCCTACCTCTGGAACTCAGGGCCTAGCACCGAGGCTACGATCACACTGGAGGATCTGACGCGTCAGCCGAGTGGGGACGATTTTTCGATCGACGACATCAGCTTGTGGGCTGTCCGGCTCCCAGTTGCAGTCGACATCAAGCCCGGCTCGGACACCAATCCCATCAACCTCAGGTCCAGAGGCGTGGTGCCCGTTGCCATCCTTGGCAGCGACAGCCTGGATGTTCGTGACATCGACCAGACCACGCTCCTGTTCGCAGGCGCTGCACCCCGAGCGAGGGGGAGGAGCGGCAGGATCGGCTCCTTCGAAGATGTGAACGATGACGGCTCGACCGACTTGGTGGCTCGGTTCCCAGTCGAAGACTTGAACCTGACTGAGGCGGACTCCGAAGCCACGCTCACGGGGCAGCTCAGCGATGGCACTCCTATCGAGGGCACCGACTCGGTAAGGATTGTCCCTTCGCATCGGTAGCCGCGAGCGCCCGTCGCACCTGGGCACTTGTGCTCAACCCGATGGGGATCTCTCCCTCTCTGGCGCCGGCAGGGGGCTCCCTAGCTTCCATTGACGGGCCAGCCGACGACCCGTAGAATTCCGGTGGCCGGGTGGGGAGGGTCCTCGCCCGGCCGCGCCACACTGGGAGGGTGGGGACATGCAAGGGAAGAGGACCGGGAGAGCTTTTGGCGCACTACTGATCGCGGCGTTTCTCGGCGGGATCTGCTCACAGATCATCGTCTCGGCTGCGGGCGGCAAGCAGGTCGAAGCCGCGGCGCCAGCCGCCGCACCGGCGGCAGCGCCCACCGAGGTCCGTGCGACCGCTCTCGTTATCGTGGAGGAGGACGGCGTCGAGCGAGCCCGCCTGGGTGCCTGCGAAGGGGGGTACGGCCTGGTCGTGCGCGACGCTGCGGGAGTGGCTCGGGCCGTCTTGAGCCTGGTCAACGAGGAGAAGGGCGTGGCCCTGGCGCTTCACGACGCCGCCGGGCTGCGGCGCTTCTACATGGGTCCCGGCCCAGACGGCGGCGGCTTCGAAGTAGTCGATCCCCGAGGGAACAAGCGGTTCGGCTTCGGCGAAGGACCCGACGGCGGCGCGTTGCAGATCGGCGATCCCCGAGGGAACACGCGCTTCTCCTTCGGCGAGGGACCCGACGGTAGCGGGTTCCAAATGCGCGATCCTCGAGGGAACGTGCGGTTCTCCTTCGGCGAGGCAGCCGACGGTGGAGGAATGCGGATGTTCGACCCGGCGGGGAAGAAGCGCTTCGAGATGAGCGAAGCGGGCGACGACGGCGGAATCAAGATGTTCGACTCTGCGGGGAAGAAGCGCTTCGAGGTGTTCGATGGCGGAGGCTGGCTCGGGGTGAGTCTCCTTGACCTGGAGGGCGTGGAACGCGCCGGGGTCCGGATGGGACCGGACGGAGAGAGCGATTTCTTCATCACCGGTGGCCGAACCGAATGGAACGCCTCGGGTGCCCCTCAGTCAGACTAGACGGAAGGTCTCAAGGTGTGCACTGAACGGCCAGTCTGTGGGACGTCGCCGAGGGCCGCGGGGGCGCACAGTCGACCTCCGCGCCACCCGGCACGCTCGGGCTTCCAGAATGCAGCCGCCCCTGGCCGGCATGGGCGCCCTTTCCCAAGCTCCTACTCAGCCCAGGGGGCCCTTCGCCCGATCCTGAACGCAAAGGCATGCCCGCACGGCTTGCTTGCCGGTGTCCTGATGACGAGGCCCTCGTCGGTCAAGTCCCAGGGCAACTCGCGGCCGTCGCCGAGCATGGTGACGGACGCAACTTCTGCTTCGTAGAGCCCGTACCGTCGGACCTTCGCCCCGGAGTGGCACGCTGACAGGCCACCTGCGCCCTTGACGAGAGATCGGATCACTGCTTTCTCGCCCGGCCAGTCCAGCACGATGGCGTAGAGCGCATCGTCCTTGGCCGTGAAGCGGATGTCCTCCGCCGTGTACCCGACATCCGCCTCATTGAACACGCCTCCGCTCTCCAGAGACGTGGGGCCTTCGGCGGCGATGACCCAGGGGGACGTCCCGTAGATGGCCTCGCCGTTGACCTCGAGCCATTCGCCCATGCCGAGCAGCAACCGCTTCGCTTCTTCCGGAATGGTCCCGTCGGGTTTGGGACCGACGTTGAGCAGAAGGTAACCGTTCTTGCTGACGCGGTCGACCAGGTTGTCTATCAGCCTGTCCAGCGACTTGTAGCCGGCTCCCTCCACGTACCCCCAGGCTCCCTGGTCGTCCACAGTGGAGTCGGTGATCCACTCGTGGTAGGTAAGGTCACGTTCCTGCCCGAGTTCCAGATCGACGAGGCCGGCGCCAGGGGGCAGGCTGTGGCCCTTGTAGGTGACCACTACTTCCTTATCGGTTGCCGCGGCCTGGTTGTAGTAGTAGGCAAGCATGTCCTTCACGTAGTCCTCGTGGATAATGTCGAGGCCGAAGTCGAACCAGAGGAAGTCAGGATCGTACCGGTCTATGACCTCGACGATCTTGCCGCGCCAGTTCTCGAGGAACTTGCTGGTGGGCATCTCATCCTTGCCGTGTATGACTCCGTAAAGCCCACTGTATTGGGGGTCAGAGCAGTCATACCGCTCGTCCCAGACCGGGAAGAAGAACCAGTTCGCGGCATGGTGGAAGGCGGTGACGAACTTCATTCCGTGCCCTTTGATGGCCTTTTCGAGCTCGCCGACCACGTCGCGCCCCGGCCCCATCCTGGCCGCGTTCCATCCGGAATGCCTCGTGTCCCACATCGCGAAGCCGTCGTGGTGTTCGGCTACCGGCCCGGCGAACCGGGCGCCGGCCCTCTGGAACAGGTCGGCCCATTCGTCGGCGTCGAATCTCTCCCCGCTGAACATGCGTATGAAGTCCTTGTAGCCGAACTCCGCGAGCCTTCCGAACGTCTGCTCGTGATGCCGGCGCGCCTCGGAATCGGGATCGTGGTACACCGAATGGATATACCACGTTGCGTTGGGCCCGAAAGCCGGCACGGAGTAGATCCCCCAATGGGTGTAGATGCCGAACTTGCCGTCGCGGAGCCACTTCGGTATCCCATGCTGCCGCAGCGATTCCCACGTAGGTTCGTATGGGCCACGTTCCTTTGGGGGAGGCATTGCGCTCTCCTTTCCAACGCCAGGAGAATTCGGACGGTAGCAAGGGCCCGGCCGAGCCTGTGGGGCGGTTGCCGGAACGGTGCGTGCTATCCGGCGAGGGCCTGCGGGGGGAATGTACCAGGAACCTCAGAGCCGAGCAACCGCTGCCGCACGATGTCGAGGTCGGTGGAGTGAAGGAGCGGCCTCAGGAAGGCGCTCCTACCGTCGATCCCCCTTTGACCCCCGATGGGCTGCCGCGCCGCCTCGACCAGTTGCTGGGAGATGATTTCCGCGTCGCGCATTCCGAGGCCGTGCCCATCGACTACTGGGACAAGATGAAGGTCGCGCCGATGTTCGACGTGAGCCGACGCAAGCCGCCGGACGCCCTGTTCGCCGTAGCGTCAAAAAGGTGACGTCTCTCCCAACCGCGTGGCCCGTGCTTGTGCGTGGCTCTTGCTCCACGGACACGCGGCTCCGAGTTTGTCCAAGGGCGCCACTCCTCGCTCGACGTCGCCGCGCTCACTCCCGGTGGCGAGTTCCCCCGCCCACGCCGGGAACGCTTCCACTGCCCCGTGCCTGCTGGACCGGGCCGGGCGGAGAATGCGGACGGCCACCTCATCCAGAGCTTCATCCGCTGCTTCCCCCAGATCTTCCCCAAGTGCCGCCCATCCACCTTCGCTGGGCTTGGCGGCGGGCCCTCGGCGGGTAAAGGTCAGGAGTGCGCCGGTGTACCGAACCCGGCGGCCGGAGATGACGGGCGATTGACGCCCCAATCGGCTGCCTCCCGCCCCACGGCAAGGACTGCGCCGCCGACGTCAGCAGTAAGCCTGGCACTGAAAGCGACGGCGGCCTGGCACCTTGTCAATCCGCAGCGCAGCGCTATACTGCGGGCGGTCCGGGCGCCGTGGTTCTCTCAGCGGAACGGAGACGTCGAACATGGCCATGAAGAAGCTCATAAACGATCCCATGGACGCCGTTGATGAACTCGTGGAAGGCTTTGCGCTGGCGAACGAACGCCTTGTGCGCAAACACCCTCGTGTGAACGCGGTCATGCGGTGCGACGCTCCCGTCGCGGGGAAGGTTGCGGTGGTGATCGGCGGGGGTGCGGGGCATGAGCCGCTGTTCCTCGAATACGTGGGGCCGGGAATGGCTGATGCGGCGGCCCACGGCCAGGTGTTCGCTGCCCCGAGCCCCGACGTGATCCTGGCCGCCGTCAGGTCCGTGTCGTCTGGCAATGGAGTCATGCTGCTCTACAACAACTACGAAGGTGACCGACTCAACTTCGACATGGCGCAGGACATGGCAAGGGCCGAGGGAATCGAGGTGGACACCGTTCTCATCAACGATGAGGTCGCGTCGGCCCCACGAGGTCAGGAGGCGCAGAGACGAGGCACGACGGCCGATCACGTGGTGATTAAGATCGCCGGCGCGGCAGCAGAAACGAAAGCTCCACTGGACGAGGTCCTCCGGATCACGAGGAAGGCCGTCGCAGGCGCCAGGTCCCTTGGCGTGGGCCTCAGCTCGTGCACGTTGCCGGCTACCGGCAAGGAGATCTTCGAAATCGCCGACGACGAAATGGAGATTGGGATGGGCCTTCACGGCGAGCCGGGGGTCGAGCGCACCAAGCTTCTGACGGCGGATGAGACGATGGAGAGGGTCCTTCCACGGATCCTTGACGACCTGCCGTACGGCGATGGCGATGAGGTGATCCTCGTCATCAACGGCTACGGTGGCTCTACCCGCATGGAGATGTTCATCGTCAACCGGAAACTGCGGAAGATGCTCGCCGAAGCCGGGATCAAGGTGCACGCTACAGAGGTCGGCGAGTTCTGCACATCGCAGGAAATGAAGGGCATCTCCGTCACGCTGGTGAAGGTCGACGATGAACTGAAGCGATACTTCGACATGCCCTGCCAGTGCCCCTGCTATGTCAAGCCGTGATGCAACTCGAGGCAGCTTGCCCATGGAAACACTGGACGTCCGGTACTGGCGAAGGGCGCTCTTGAACGTTGCCCAGGCAGTGGAGGAGGAGAAGGAGCGCCTCTGCCAGTTGGATGGCGCCATCGGCGACGGGGACCATGGCACCAGCATGGCCAGGGGCTTCAGGCTGGTCGCGGCCAGGCTGGCGTCAGACGATTCCGCAGACGTAGGGGCCCTGCTGCGCACGACGGGGACCACTCTGATCAGTGCGGTCGGCGGGGTCACGGGGATCGTGTTCGGCACCTTCTTCACGAGTGCGGCGAAGGCAGCGGCGGGTAAGACGGAGACGGGCACTGCAGAACTCGCCGAGATGTTTGCCGCCGGCCTCCGAGGTGTGCAGCTCAGAGGAAAAGCGAAGCCTGGCGACAAGAGCATGGTGGATGCGCTCGCCCCCGCGGCAGAGGCGCTGCGGGAGGCACACGATGGGGGCTTGACCGTGCAAGAGGCACTGGACCTGGCAGAGCGGGCGGCCCGCGAGGGCATGGAGCGAACCCGCGGCATGAAGGCGGCAGTGGGGCGGGCGCGATACCAGGGAGAGAAGGCCATCGGGCACATTGACCCGGGGGCTGCGTCCGTAGCCGTCATCTTGGCAGCTTTGGCCAGAACCGCTGCGGAGCCGCCTTCGGGCTATTGAGGGCAGCGAGAGTGATGTCGCGCCCGCGCAAGCGTTGTCATTCTGAGGAGCGGCGAAGCCGCGACGAAGAATCTCGGCGATAGCGGCGTCGACGTCGGTGCGGGCGAGATTCTTCACCCCGCGTCTGCGGGGCGGGATTCAGAATGACATCATTAGCTTGACCGCGCTCAACAGCCAAGCACGCCGGGCCGGTTCGCCGCTCGAGTTCGGTGCCGGTGCTGCGCATCGTTACGTTTGCGGATGCGCTCCCGTCATCCGGCTCCAAGGGCTCGATGCCGGCAAACGTCCCCTTGACGCTCAGCTGCCAATGCGGGAAAGAACGAGGCAGGGGAACGAGAAGGGACCTCTTCCGGTCGGTCCTTGCGTGGTCCTTGGCGGCTTGGGTACGCAGGCTACGCTTTGCCGGCGCAGCCGAAGACGTTCATGAGCCGCCCGGCCTCCGCTGCAACAGCCTGGTGCGCTGACAAGAGCAGCTCGGGGTAGTTGAACGAATCGGGGTTCTGCTTGAGCAGGCTCGCGACGCGTTCCCCGGCGGCGGCGATCAGGCTCGTGTTGATGTTGACCTTTCGCATGCCCCTTTCGATGGCATTGCGGAAGTCCTGATCGGAAAGGCCGGACCCGCCGTGAAGCACCAGGGGAACGCCTGTCCGGTCGGCAATGGCCTCTATCCGCTCCAGGTCCAGCTCCGGCTCCCCCTTGTACAATCCGTGCGTGTTGCCGACGGACACGGCCAGGGCATCCACCTCAGTCTCACGGGCGAACCTCTCGGCTTCCTCGATCTGCGTGAAGCAACTGGGGTCGACCTCCGAGCTGACGAGCGTGGTGCTGCCGATGGCCTCGGAGCCCTTCACGGCCCCGATCTCCGATTCAACGCTGACGCCAAGGGGCCTGCAGAGCCGGGCTACCTCTCGTGTTCGGGCTACATTCTCCTCGTACGGATCGGCCGAACGGTCAAGCATGACGGACGTGCAGCCGGCCTTCACCGCCCTTGTCACCGTCTCCCAACTGGTTGCATGGTCCAGATGCACTGCGACCGGCACGAAGGATCGCTCGGCCAGCCGGCACAGTGAAGGAATCAACAGCTCCATGTCGAAGTAGCGGAGGTAACCTTCCAGCACCATGAGGATCAGCGGCGACTTCTCCCGCTCGGCAGCGCCCACGATGGCCATGGCATACTCGGCGTTGACGACGTCAAAGGCAGCTACTGCGTAGGCGCCTTCCTGCGCGGCGCCCAGGAGCTCAGTCAGATTCACAAGCGCCAATTCACGTTCTCCTCGTCTCTTGGAATGCCCGGACCGGCGGATTCGTTCACGACCTCGCGCACCGCGATTCTAACACGAAAGCGGCGGGGAATCGCTGGAGTCCGCGGGGAGCGCCCAAGCGGAGATGAGGAGCCTTCGACGGCTGGAGCGGACGCCGTCTCCCTCCCCCGCGCAGCGGCCGCGAAGGGGACGGAGGCCACGTACCCGCGGCTGACTGGCATACGCCGGGCACTTCATCCAGAACTCCCCCGGATATTCCCCAGACGCCGTCCATCCTGCTTCGTTGCGCCGTCCGGCGGACTGCGGAGGACGAGTCTGCTGACATGCGATGGCATGGAGCGGGCGAGGGGCCCGCCATGCGCCACTCCTCCCTCGACACCACTATGCACTCGGCTCGCGAACGCACAGAGCGAACGAGTCGCGGCCCCAAAAGGCGAGTCCCGGTGGCATGCGACGGCGAGACCGCACACACGGTCTGCACCGAATCGGGGCTCGTGAACCTGGCGCGAGCAGTGAAGGCGCTAATGATGGCCCACGCTCGGTTCATTTGCCCCTGAGGCAACACTGTCGTAGCATCGACTACCGGAGGTGCACTAATGGGGCTAAGTCGAAGACAGATAGGTGGGATCTGTGTCTCGTGTCTACTCCTTTTCCTGGTCTTGGCAGCGGTCCACGCGCTCCACTCGGCCAAGGTCGGCGCACATCGTGCCGCCAGCGCCGCGAACCTGCACTCCTGGGGAGGGGCCATCCTGTTCTACCGGGAGATGAAGGGCGAGTATCCGGGCAGCCTTCAGACGCTCATCGACGTGGGCATCGTCGATGACTGCCCGTCCCTGGTTGATCCCTCCGATGAGGCGGCGGCCGCACCGGCCGCCGGCCCTAGCTATGCCTACGTGGGCGCCATCTCCAAGGATACGCCCCAGTGGACGATCATCGCCTACAGCCGTGAGGGGATGGTGCCCGGGGAGCGGCTCGTGCTCTGGAACGACCCGGCGCCCACCGTTGACTGGGTGTCGGAGGGGGACCTGCACGCGCCGAAGGGCCGCGTCTCCCTCGGCAAGAGCTACGACGCGGTGGCGGCGGCGTTCGGGGAGATACTGACGCCCGAGCGCGACGCCGAGCTGAGGCAGTTCTACAAGATCGAGGACTGACCTAGCCTGCGCCCCGTCGACTTCATCCAGACCCTCATCCGCTGTTTCCCCCAGAGTTTCACTGAACTCCTGTCCGTCGCTGTCCGGTGCTGACAGCTCGTGGCCAGATGGGCGGGGAAACGGGCGGTGCGGGAGGAGTCGTAAGCCTTGGCGGGTGGCCGCGATAGGGTGGTGCTGGCCGGTCCTTTCGGGCTGAGACAGTGGAGCGGGCGAGGGGCCCGCCGTCTGGCGGGTGAAACTCGAACCTTGGCCGCCGCGCTGTCTGGCGGCGACGTCCAGCCCCAGGCCCCCGATCCTACCACGTACAGAGAATTGGAGCGGGCGAGGGGACTCGAACCCCCGACGTCCAGCTTGGGAAGCTGACATTCTACCGCTGAATTACGCCCGCTCCGTCCTGGTCCATTCTAGACCTCGCACCACAGGTTGTCAATACTGCACAGCCGGCGACCGTCACCGGCGTTGCGGTTTACCACGCACGGGCCGTCTGGTAGATTGCCGGGAGTCGAAGCGACCCAATGAAGCCCGCACTGCGGAGGGGCCCATGTCCGCACTGGGCAAGGCGTTGATCGTGGCCGGCGGCGTGCTGGTGCTGCTGGGCGTGATAGTGCTGTTGGGGGAGCGGATACCGTCCCTGGGCCGTCTTCCGGGCGACATCCGCATCAAGGGGGAGAGGTTCAGCTTCTACTTCCCGCTGGCGACCTGCATCCTGCTTAGCGTCGTCCTGACGCTGATCCTGAACGTGGTGGTGCGCCTTTTCTCCCGTGGCCGGTGAGGACACGGAGAGGGGCCACCGACTGAACCGCGCGGGCGGGGGGCGTTACTGCCCTGTTCGGGGTTTCCGCTGGCGCAGGTCTTCCCGGACGCGGGTGGCGCGGCCGGTGCGCTGGCGCAGGTAGTGGAGCTTCGCCCGGCGGACGCGCCCCCGGCGGACGACCTTGATGCTCACCACGTTGGGCGAGTGCAGGGGGAAGACGCGTTCGACGCCTTCGCCCTGTACGATGCGGCGCACGGCGAAGGTCTCGCGGTTGCTGCTGCCCTTGCGGGCGATGCAGACGCCGGTGAAGGTCTGGATGCGCTCCTTGCCGGCCTCGCGGATGCGGACGCCCACGTCCACGGTGTCGCCGACGCGGAAGTCGGGCACGCTCGGCTTCATCTGCTCCTTTTCGATGGAGCGCATCAGTTCCTGCCCTTTGAGTTCGTTCTTTGTCTCAGCCATCGGTTGTTTCCGCCTCTTGTTTCTCGGTCGGGAGCAGGTCCGCCCGACGCTCCTGCGTGCGTTTGCGGGCCTGCTCGCGGCGCCAGTTCTCTATCTGCTCGTGGTTGCCGCTGACGAGGACGTCCGGCACCCGCATGCCGCGGAACTCGGGCGGTCGGGTGTATTGCGGGCCTTCGAGCATTCCCTCGACGAAGCTGTCCCGCTGCGCCGATTCCTCATGCCCGAGGACGCCGTCAACGAGCCGGACCGTCGTTTCTATGATAACCATGGCAGCCGCCTCGCCGCCGCTCAGGACGTAGTCGCCGATGGACACTTCCTCGGCCGGCAGCCCCTGGCGAATGCGCTCGTCGAATCCCTCGTATCGCCCGCAGAGCAGGATGATCCTGTCGCTGCGGCTCAGGTCGCGGGCCATCTCCTGGTCGAGGCGGCGTCCCTGCGGCGTCAGCAGCAGCAGCCTTCCGGGCCGCTCATCCATGTCGCGCACGGCCTCGTAGCACCGGAAGACGGGCTCGCAGCGCATGACCATTCCGGGGCCGCCGCCGTAGGGGCGGTCGTCGACCTTGTGGTGCTTGTCCGGGCTGTAGTCCCGGATATCGTGCAAGTAGTAGGTGACCAGCCCTTTCTGCTGCGCGATGCCGAGGATGCTCTCGCGCAGGAACGGCTGCAAGACGGCCGGAAAGAGCGTCAGCACGTCGAATCTGAGCGCCTGGTCCCTGGGGGACATCTGTCCCGTCTCCACCGAGTTGGTGCGCTGCCGGGTGGCTGCCGCGTTCTCAGACCTTGAGGCCGACCTTGCGGAGCAACTGGGCCACCGTCTCGGTGGGCTGGGCGCCTTTGCTCAGCCAGTACTCGACCCGTTCCTGGTTGACGGAGACTGTGTCTTCGTCCTTCGCCTGGTGCGGGTCGTAGGAGCCGAGGTACTCGATGGGCTCGCCGTCGCGTCGCGTGTGGCTGTCGAAGGCGCCGATTCGCCAGTAAGCCTTGTTCCTGCGTCCGAATCTGGCCAGTCTGATCCTTACCATGGTATCCCTGGGTCTCTCGGTTGGGGTGCTACTTTCTCTTGCGTTTTGACTTGCGGGACCTGCGCTTGCGGGGCACGGCTGCCGGGCTGCCGCCGGCCATCTCTTCGAAGCCGGCCGGCATCATGTCCATCAGGGCGTCCACGTTGCCCTTGCTCAGTTTGCGCATGACCTTGCGCATCTGCTTGAACTGCTTGAGGAGCTGGTTGACCACCACGGCGTCGCAGCCGCTTCCGTCGGCGATGCGCTGGCGTCGGCTGGCGGCGATGATGTCCGGGTTAGTGCGCTCTTCGCGCGTCATGCTGCTGATGATGGCCTCGACGTGGTCCAGCTCGCCGTCGTCGAAGTCGACCTGGTCCAGCTTGGAGCCGATGAAGGGCAGGTGGCCGAACAGCTCGCGCAGCGAACCCATCCTGCGGATCGTGCGCAACTGCTTGCGGAAGTCCTCCAGGTCGAAGGTGGCGCGGCGCAGCTTCTCCTGGAGCTTCTGGGCGTCTTCCTCTTCGATGGCGGCCTGGGCCTTCTCGACCAGGCCCACCACGTCGCCCATGCCCAGGATGCGATCGGCCATGCGGTCGGGGTAGAACGGCTCGAACTTGTCCAGCTTCTCTCCCAGGCCGACGAACTTGATGGGCTTGCCGGTGACGGCCTTGATGGAGAGGGCGGCGCCGCCGCTTGCGTCGCCGTCCAGCTTGGTCAGTATCACGCCGTCGAATTCGAGGCTGCGGTTGAACTCCAGGGCGCTGTTGACGGCGTCCTGGCCCGTCATGGCATCGGCGACGAGGTAGATCTGATCGGGTTTAGCCCTGGCCTTCAGCTCGCGAAGCTCTTCCATCATCTCTTCGTCGATGTGCAGGCGCCCCGCGGTGTCGAGGATGACGGGCCCCAGGCCGTTCTCCGCGGCCTGGAAGCGCGTCTTCATGGCGATCATCAGCGGATCGGCATTGCGGTCGCTCACGACGGGGACGTCTATCTCGCGCCCGAGGGTCTCGAGTTGGTCGATGGCGGCGGGCCGCTGCACGTCCGCAGCGCCGAGGATGGGGGAACAAGAGTAGCTCCGGCGCAGGTGGAGGGCCAGCTTCGCGCAGGTGGTCGTCTTGCCGCTGCCCTGAAGGCCGCAGACCATCAGCACGGTCGGTCCGTCCTGCCGCATCGGGATAGCCGTGTCCACGGGTCCGATGAGATTCTCGATCTCGTCATGGACGATCTTGACGATCTGCTGGGCGGGATTGACGCCGCGGATGACCTCCTCGCCCACGGCCTTGGTGCTGACGTGCTCGACGAACTCCTTGACGACTCGATAGTGCACGTCGGCTTCGAGCAGGGCGAGTCGGACTTCCTTGAGCCCGTCGGCGATGTTCTTCTCGGTCAGCTTCGATCGGCCGCGAATGCCGCTGAAGAAGCCCTCGAGCGTGTTGGTCAGCGTCTCAAACAAAGCGGCTCACGCACCTTTGATCGGGCGAAGGGGATCGAAACCTGCGGACCTCTCGCTCTGCCGTACGAAGAGGTCGCCTCCGACGAACGGGATGAAGTTCCACCATAGAGGAGCGACGGCGCCGTGCCCCGCGCAGATCGGCTCGGACAGGAAATATCGGTTCCCCACCCGGGCGAGGGGCCATCTCCCGGCGGCTGGCATACGGGCCGGCGCCTCACTGTGGATTATAGCAGAACGGGGGCGGACTTCAAGCGAAAAGGCCGTTCGCACCCGTCGACCACCCGGCGCCGATGCTCGCGCATCTTGTTTGTCCTCAAGCTCTTAGCGTTTGCAGTCGAACTTGCTTGCAAACGCCGCACCGAACTGCTAACGTCACGGGGGCTCAGGGCAATGGCTGCGTCGCGCCGAATTGCCTGAGTCCGTTTCCATTGTGAACCGCGAGGGATCCCTGCATTGACCGTGCGTGGAAAACGAGTGCTCTGGATCAACGTGGTGACGGGGTCGCGGCTCGTCCTGGCCCTGCCCGTGGCCATTCTGACGGTGTGGTCCGCCGATCGGCGTTGGGCCATCATTGCCTCGACGGCACTTGTGGTGACCATCGAGCTGAGTGATCTGATCGACGGCCATCTGGCGCGGCGGCACGGGGCGGTCAGCTCGTGGGGGAAGGTGTTCGATCCGTACGCGGACAGCGTCTCGCGGCTCATCGTCTACTGGTCACTGGCCATGGTCGTGAGGTGCCTGCCGTTTGTCCCTCTGGTGATGGCGGTGCGTGACGTGACGGTGGGCTACGCGCGGATGTTCATGATGCGCCGGGGACAGGACGTCAGCGCTCGCTACACGGGCAAGCTGAAGGCGATGGTGCAGGGCACCAGCGCCATCGCACTGATGTCAGGGCCCCTCTACTGGGGGACGTGGCAGGATGGCCTGGTCTATGGGCTCAGCTTCCTGGTGGCGGCCGTCACGCTGGCCTCGATGGTTGACTATGCCCGGGCGGCGCTGCGTCCGTCGACGTAGCCCTACAGGTCGACCGGACGGCCTTCGCGCGCGGACCGCTCCATCGCCAGGATAACGGGCGTCGCCTCCCGTCCGTCC